>JBDGRB010000261.1:0-11544 GCA_042218485.1 Halobacteriaceae archaeon
CTGGATACACCGGCTCACCCGCTTTCGGGTTAGAGGCCGAGGCCACTGACAAGCCCCGTGCCACCGTGCGCGGGGCAGTTGACATGGGTATTGACCAAATTATAATAGATCACAGGTAGGATCCAAATAATTTGTTTACAAAAGGGAACTGCCATAATGCTTTTTGACGCTAATGGCGAATATATCAAATGCATTACCTATGGCTTCTGATCCACTAGACGAAGAGCGACGTGATGAGGCATATCGAGATTGGCAATTCATGGGCAACTTTAATAACTCCAATGTTCGGTTTCTTGGTACTGTGAGGGGAATGCCAATGTATTATGATGAAAATAAGCGCACGGTAATGGAGGGACGGCTTAACCATGAAGAGGAGAAAATCGAACTTCTCGAGGATGATGCAATAGATCTTGACCCTGAGGAGACTCTCGGATCTGCCCTCAAACGCCTAGGAGAGGAATCAGGGTGGGATACTCTGACGGAATTTGCCGAAGAACATCTCGATCCTGACGACGAAAATTAAGAAAGATTTCTCCTCGCCGAGTATATCGCAGTCACACCCTTTGTACGTATTGCTATCCAGCCAATGCAATATCTAGATACAACATGACGATCACTCCTAGCATAAGCCCAAGCGTTGCAATACGTTCATAGCCACGAGTGTGTGTTTCGGGAATAATCTCATCCGAAATAACAAACAACATTGCTCCAGCAGCAAACCCCATCGCATATGGTAGCAGTGGTGTTATATATGCTACTGCAGCTGCTCCAAGCAATGCAAGCGGAATCTCAACAACACCAGCCCGAATACCCGCAATAACCGCATATAACCGACGATTGAGGCCGGCATTGATTGCAGCCACGGATACGGCAAGCCCTTCAGGAATGTTTTGTAAGCCAATAGCAATCATCAAAGACAACGCACTCCCAAGTTGGGTTGGATCGATGGCTGCAGCACCAAAACCAACACCGACTGCTAATCCTTCTGGCATATTATGAAGGGTTATGGCTAAAATAAAGAGTACGACACCAGATACCCGTTCATCATCAATGGGTAACGCATTGGCTGATGGCGATCTATCCGTTCGTTTACCTCCAGTTAATAAATAGTGAGCATGGGGGACGATCAAATCTGATCGATCGAGAAAAAGGGCACCTAAACCAACACCGATGAGCGTTGGGATTGGATTGCCGCCTGAGTATTCTTCGATTCCTGGGATGATCAAACTCGTAAACGCAGCTGCTAACATCACACCTGCTGCAAACCCTAACGCTGCGTCCATAATGCGCTCTGATGGATTTCGCCATACAAAGACAAGTGATGCGCCAAAGAGATTCAATAGTGCAATAATCAGCCCACCAACGAATGCTTGGACAAGTGGGTTCCTCCCCACATATTGAACAAAAAGATCAACGAGATTCCAGGGCATTGGAGATCAATTGAATTGTAATGATTTTGCTTATACGTACTAATATAATGAACCCTCTGTAAATATTGTGTCTATTTGCGTTATCGTTATCGCTTATAGTAATCTCTTCTTCAAAAATAGTACATCCGGAGTTACCACAAAATACAGCAAAATGATATGAAAAGTGACCTTACGCAGCGAATTCGCTAAGTTCTGGTATGATACCAGTATCGATAAATAGATCGAGTTCTTCGATCAATCCACCAAACGCAACGACCCGACCATCTGATCCATGGCGACCATAGTCAATCCCTTCGATTGAGAATGATTTGCCAGTAGGCTCGAACGTGAGTTTTTCGTCGTCATCAGTATTAATAATGAGTTCATTCTCGAAAGTCCCAGACATGATAAATCTGAAAAACGCCATTTCAGACGTTTCGTCGAACCAAAAGTCCTCAAGGGTTACCTCGAAGTCAGGGAAAGCGGAATGCATCCGTTGTAAATAATCTTGTTGCTTGTCTGGTGTCATAATGATATCCTTTCCGATAACATCACATTCTTCTACCATGATATCGTTAAGCAATTCATAGTTTTGCCCGTTTATGACATCGTCAATGTAGCTGATTACGTTCTTTTCTGCAATTTCTCGACTTGTAATTTGTTCTGAAGACATAATTCTTCAATACTTACAACTCAGCGTGAGTATATATAGTTACTGAGATAATAAGTATCATACTATATTTTCTTTTTCTGCCGAAAAGTAATTATTAATAATTATATATTTTCATCATTACCTATGTGTTGCCAGCCGGATAATCTATCGTGTTCACCGGGATTCACTTTCTAGGCATATTTCAGCCCGCCAGAAAGCCCTCTTAGAGACGTTCGTCGCGATTGGTCGGTTCTTCCTCGGTACCTGGATCCGTGAGACTATCAACTGTTTGTCGTTGGTTTTGCTCCCATGTCCGTTGCCATTGATGGGTAGCTTCCAGACTTTCGGCTTCATGTGTCGTATAGCGTTCCCGGATCCGCGCAAGGAAGGGAGTGTTTACGCTATCCCCGGCGATCACTGCCTGTCCGGGAGTTAGCCCTGGTAATTCTCCAAGTAAATCTTCACCGACTTCCTCAACGCCCTTCCGTACTGCATCTTGATCGATTGGATTTTGAATTTGCATGATTATTTGGGTCTTACATTGCGAAAGGATGTCGTCATCGATCTTACTCGGTCGTTGACTGATAATGCCAATACCAATCCCGAATTTTCGACCTTCACTGAGGATCGTACTCAAAATTCCAAGTGATCGGGCATTCCCATCAGCTGGGGCAAATCGATGTCCTTCCTCAAGTAGTCCAAAAACTGGGAAATCAAGGTCACTCTCACGCCCTTTTTCATGCTCAACACGCTCTCTATTAATTCGTCTGAATAATACAGATAACAACATTTGTTGGTCTCTGAGATCCATTGTATCGAGTTGCAAAACACTGCACTGTCCTGGTTCTAACAATTCCGTCAATCCCAGATGCTTGCTATGATGGAAGAGATCTCGATCGAGAGCTTTATCAAGCCGCCATTCAAGAGCTCTGGCACTACTTTCCAAATCTCGGCGTTCACCTACCTCATTGCATTGCTCTTTGATTTGATTTAGCGTAATATACTCATCGTCTTGACTTTGTAGTGTATCCCAGGCTTCAGACAAGACCTGTTCTTGGGGGTCTGAGGGATCGTCTAAAATGGAAAATAGGTCGGATCTAGAAAGATCGGATATGCGAAGTGAAATATCCTCAGGTGACCATAATTCGACTTCAGGTTCGTATCCATCCTCTTGGTCATGAAAGCGGTCGTCTTCTTCCATCTCAATCAATGATCCATATTCGCCATGGGGATCAATAATGAGTATTGCTGCCCGAGAATCCGGCTGCATCATCTCTTCGATTAATACAGAGGCTGTATAGGATTTTCCGCTACCGGTTGATGCTAAAATCGAGAGATGGGTTGATGCTATATCATCAATCGGGAGATGGATCTGAGTGTCATCTGGCGGACGATGTAACAAATCCCCGATGAACGCTGTTCCTGATTCGTCCGGTCTGGCTTCAGTTAAGTACCTCTCGAGGTCGGCATTCGTGGCTAATGTAACTTCGGTGCCTGGTTGGGGAACAATACGAGGATTCGTGAAATCATCTATGTTGTCATTATAATACCCGATTATCGTTGCTGTGATTCGATATAAATCGACGCCACTGGTAGCAATACCAAGTTTATTGGCGACGGTATCTGGAGATACAGATGGATCCGACATGAACTGATCGGGGTAGCCACGACGTTGCTCGCGTTGTGTGACCCGAGCAAAGATTTTCTTGGTCTGTTTCTCACTTGTCCCGCTATCAGTCTCGATATTCACAGAGCCGGTATAATATACGAATTCGCCAGTCTTAATTTCGGTATCATCAGGTGTGACAAATACAAACTGGTTTGCTTGCTCGCCAGGCTCGGAAACGAGACCATCAACCATTGGTTATATTCCCTCCATTTTTGTTTGCCATTCGAGATTTCGTTGGATCACGTCTAGTGAATTTGCTTCCTCTGGATGACTTTCTTTTAGTCGATTTAATATTTGGGTAAGGATATCGCCAGCAAATCCATCTGCAACATCGATTATTCGCTGATAATATTCAAGTTGAATCTCACCATTGATGGTATGAAATGCTATCATGTCTTCATCGGATAATTTTTTAACGACATCATCAACTTCAAGAGTCCATCGTGGAATTGAATGATCAATCGCTGTCAGGTTACCATCTTCAACAGTACAGTTCCCCAAGAGTGCGATTCCTGCCAATATCTGTTTTTCATCAACATAGCTTGGTTGGAAAATATTCTGTTCTTCTGGTTGTGAGAGCCGTGGTCCTGTCCGACCCTGATCGGGGTCGACGATTTGCGTATCATAAATGACGCCAATAAAAGCATGCGATTGGTCTTTGATCTCCTTTGTAATATATACGAATTGACCAAACTCATAGTCAGTTGGATCCGGCGGATCCTCTCGCATTCCCTCATTATATATTTCACAAATATAGTCGATATGTGAATTTGAACTGATTATTTTACCGAGATTCGTATCATTATCGTTCATCGTTATCGACGCCTCCGTTTTTTGCTCAACGCTTTATTATTCCATTGAAGGTCAATATTATGTTCGTCCGAAAATTCCTGATACATTCGGAGAAATTCTTCTCGGTCTTCATGACTGATAACGGCATCAGCATCCACTGACTGAAGAATTTCGGGATACCCCCGACCAACGCCAGCCTCTGCGCGAATTACTGATAGCACATAATCAGTCATTTCTTCGGTATGGATCCATGCCGGACATTCGATTCTATCAATCTGGGTTCCAGGTCCGATATTCATATATGTAAATAGAATTGCATCCGAAAAGTCGAATTCACTCCCTCGATACATGGTTTGTAATCTGTTTTGGGTCTTATCACGATGGGCATACATTAATGGTGTACGAGAGCCCCATTCATGCATTAATTCTTCTAAGAACTGATGATCTCTGACCTTCGTGTGTGTATCGATCAAATCCAATTCCTGGAGCATTGTGGCTAATTCAGTTGCTTTGGATCCAGATACGTATCCTACAACCGGCACCTGGTGATATCGGCTGGCAGCAAGTAAGCGGGAGAGTGCAGTGGCGTATCGTTCTTTGGTCTCTTGATCAAACGTCTGGATAAATGATAAGATAAGCGAGCCATCGTACATCACGACTGGTGGAGGTTCAATATTACTATATTGCTGGATTTGTTTTTCTAATACCTGCATTTCAGTTTCAAATCTTGTTAACGGAACCTCTTGATCATCGACATGGACATATCCTGAATTTGGATCCTCAAATAATAGGTCTTCAGGCGTTAGCACAACTGTTTCTGCATCTTCTTCATACTCACCGGCTTCTGCGTGGTGATTGGCCATCCAAACCACTTGGACAAGGCCAACAGGTTGTTCGAATTCCGTTATTGGATCGATCTGGGAACCATCCGCTGCGATCGTGGTTTTTCCTTCAAGTTGGTTTCGTGCCCAGGTATTGACACTCTCGTGGGCTTTCCAATCACGACTTTCTTCGAAAGGACTCACGAATTCATCGAAATCATTGAATTCTGAGGTCGGAATCGCCCCGGGATACTCGCGGTCTTCTAAGGCGTTAGTTATCTCATCATGATCAATCGTTTCTGGGAGTGTTTGGACTGTATTGCTGTATTCTTGGACTGCTGCTTCAGTGGTTGTTCCCGAGAATTCCGGTATTTTCTTTTCAAGTTGCTGGGCAATTCGATCCTTATAGAGTGGCATTATTGCATTGTCACCTCAGTTGCCCCGTCAACTTTCTCAAGGGTAATGGCGTGTTCAGTGACGCTTTCAAATGTATTATCATGGCTAATGACCATGAGTTGGTCAAAGCCGTCGAGATCCTGAATTTGGTCCACAAGATTTCGACGTTTCTCCTCATCAAGATTTGCTGTCGGTTCATCAAGGAATACGAGATCCACATCGCTTAGTAACTCGAGTAACGCCAAACGGACGGCTAATGCTGCACTCATTTGTTCGCCACCGCTCAATTTTTCGAATATCTTCTCGTTACCGTCTTCAGTTATAACGATTTCATAATCAGGTCGCCATTCTAGTTCTTCGGTTGCAGTATCCCTTAACTGTCGATAAATTTTGTTAGCTTTGGTCGAAATCTCAGTTACCAAAATTTCTGTCATGAGGGGACGGGCATCGTTCATACTCTCGCGGATAAATTCTCCGAAATCCAGATCTGCTTCAAGTTTTTCTCGTTCCTTTTGTTTGGTTTCGAGTTCCTCTTGGCGACGTTCCATTTCCTCTATTTCCGCTTGTAATTCTTCTAATTGAGCTTGTTTTAATTCGATCGTATCTTGCAGCCCACCAATCTCCTCATGAAGCGTTGCAATTCGATCTTGAATCTGCTCATATTCAGCTTCGTCAAATTCTGATTGTTTTTCAGTTAACAGGTCTTGTTTCTCATTGAGAGTATCTACTAAGTCGTCAATATCGGATTGCAGCGATTCCACCCTTTCTTTTCGTTTTTGATATGTATCGGCGGTTTCCCGTTTGCTGATATAAGTTTGGTGAGCATCTTCTAATTCTTCGAGACGATCCTCAATGGATTCAATTTGTTCATCGATCCCTTCGTATTCATTTAGGTCTTCTTTTAGATCCTCTATTTTTGACTCTATATCTGTTAATTCCGCCTGTTTGTCTACGAGTTTTTCTGTGGCGTCTTTGTTATTCTCATAGGTGATCTTTGCCTCCTGATATTCAGCTTGCGCATCACCTAATTCATCAAGTTCTGCTTTAATGGAATCTTTTTCTGCAACAGCATCACGTAAATCATCAATTTCAGATTGCAACTCCGTCATCTCATCTTTGATTGTTTCACGTTCTGTTTGGAGGGTTTCTAATTGATCATTAAGATCGGGAAGTCTGTTTACCTCTTTTTGGGCCTTTTGTGCTTCCTTGATATCGTCTTCTAATTTTTCAAGTTCCGCATTAATCTCATTGATGCGGTCGTTTTTTCGTGAGAGTTCATCGCGTTTATCTTTTAGAACCTGTTTGCGATGTTCGGTGTCAAGGTCTTGGCCGCAGGTGGGACATTCTGCTGTTTCAGTGTCTTCTAATGCATTAATTGCATCTCTCAAATCTTCCACAGATCCCTGAAGACGCGATTTTTCATCTCGTAGTTCCTGTTCCTGTTTTTCAAGCTCTTCAAGTTGATTTGCTGTCTCTTGGAGGCTCTCGATATCTTCGATTGCAGATTGTAACTCATCAATCTCTTCCTTTTTCTTTCGTAATTCGTCTTTCGCTTCGGTTAACTCATCTTTTAATGATGCAATCTCATCTTCTTTATCTCTGATTTCTTCCAATTGATCTTCGAGATTTTCTTGTCGATTGACCTCCTCTTCTAATTCTTCCATACGTTGTTTGGCGTTTTTTGCCTGCTCAACTTGTTCTTTGAGGTTTTTTATGTCTGCCTTGAGACCGGTCTTTTCGTTTTCTAACTCTGTAATCTCATCTTGAATCGCATCCCGCTCTTCTTTACGAGTTTTAAGTTGCTCAAGTGTCCCTGATTTTTGCTCATATTCTTCATATTTCGATTCAAGTTTATCAACCAATGCTTTCGCCTCCTTGGCGGCATCAAACTCCTGTTGAGCATCCTCTAAGGTCTCCCGCTTGTTATCGATCGTTGTCTCTATTTGATCAATTTCGTTTTTGAGGTTCGAAATCATATTTTCAAGGGTCTCTAGTTCTTCTTCACGGGTCTGTAACTCATTTCGCTCTTCTTTGAGTTCCTGAAGTCGAGTTTTATCTTCTTCTATTTCGGTGGATAATTGTTGACGTTTCTCGCGTTTTTCATCGAGATTTTCGATTTGGCCTTCGAGATTCTCAATTTCTTTTTCTATTTCATTCTTTGCGGTTTCAATTACTTTGTTAACATCTAAGAGATCATTCCAAACTTCGTCATAAATATCAACTTCTAATAACGGATTAAATACATCTTCACGGTTTGCGGGAGTCTTGGCAAAATCATCCGTAAACTGTGTCTGGGGTACCCCTATACTTGATTTCCAAAGTGTTTCTAATTCAGTCGATTCCGGTACTCCAAGGTGGTCACGCAACCATTTGATAACTGCAGTTTTCCCACCCAGATCAAGTTGAGCATTATCTGCATCCCGAATAACCGTATATTTGGAACGTCCAGCAGCACGTTCGACGGTATATTTTCGGCCGTTTTTATTTGAGATAAATGTAACCCGAACGGTCCCCGAATTCTCTCCATCTCGAACGAATTCATCTTGTGTCACGCTCAAATAATCAAATAATGCATAACCGACGGCCTCTTTAATCGTCGATTTTCCGGCACCATTTTGTCCGATAATCGCATTAATGCCATCCGTTAGCGATACAGTATTTATGGTTCCATCATAACTTTTGATATTTGATAACTCGACTTGCGTAATTTTCATTCGCTTTCACCTTCCTGGTTAGCAAAGAGATCACGTCGCCGCGATTTAATTGTCTCAGCGATGCTTTCAGGCGTCTCTTCGGCAGTAATCTGTTGTTTGATTGTTTTTAAGGTGTCTGCGACAGCTTCCTCTTTATCGTTATATCGAGAATCCTGCCGTGCGAGTTCACGAAATACAGCTGTTTCTAGTTTCTCTTGATTGATATCACCATCGCCATCCCGAATGTCTTCTTCGTTGTCCAACTCTTGAATGATATTCGCCGTTTCCTTTGATTCTGTTGCATCGGTTAGATTGACATATAATGCATTCGTTTTTTCGGCTGTCAAGTCTCGAATCGAATCGATATCGAGTTGTGACCGGCTAAATTGAAGCAATCCAGAAAGACGTAAATCAATAACTGGGTCACGGACCTGATTACCAGCTTTGAATTTTCGCTGTTGTTGAATCTCGCGTAACTTGGGTAATTGGTTATCGATTTTTTGCTCGAAGGTAGACTTAAAAATCTCAGGTGTTTCAAATTCGTCGACAGTGACTTCAATAGTAAAGTAAGGACGGCGTTTTGAGTTATGAAATGTCGGCGTAAATCCGTCATTTTCAATATCAACCAGATAGTATCCATGTTTCCACTGGGCTTCACGGGTATCATGCGCCTCAAGGGATCCTGGATTAAAGACCCAGTCACCATGTTCGTATTGTTTATGAAGGTGTCCCAAACCAAGATAATCAACGACGTCCTCAAGTGGTGTTAAGCTGTTAAATGAAATTCCACCTCCCATGCCTGGAACATGACCTTCAATACCGAAGTGGCCGAGTAAGATAGTGAGCTGTGGCCTTTGTTTGTTGCTATTCACTTGAGAAATACCCTCAGCAATCTCATCAATATAATCATTGGTTCGCTGGCCGAGATACTGTAAACCAAAGATTCGAACATCGCCTATATCAACATATCCGGACGATTTCCCTGGATCGTTGAAATCATGTGCCTCAAATAGTGGTCCATCACCTTGTATATTAGCCTCGAGCAAAATGAGGCGTTCTTGGCTGTGAAGATATTCTAGCCAGTTGAGATCTTCCTTATACAGGTTTGCATCGTGATTTCCTTGAATCGCCACAACAGGAATACCAGCATTATCAAATTTTGCCAAACCCTCTTCAGCATCTCGTAAGGCTCGTGCATTTACGTTTTTATTATGGAATAAGTCACCGCTGAAGACTGCAAAATCAACTCCTGCATCAATAGCATCCAAGATTGTTGTATTAAATGTCTGAAACATGTCATCACGCCGTTGCTTGACTCCATATTGACGATGGCCAATATGTGCATCTGAGAAATGGAGGAATCGATTTTGATCCGACATACTTAGGACACCCTAAGGTTGGATTCAGTTTCTTCAATAACGGCTTTCAGTGTTTCACGCTTTTGCTGGAGTGTACTGATTTGCTCTTTTATATCGTGTCTGCGATCTCGCTTATGATTTATTTTTATGTGAAGATCATCGATCTTATCACTAATTTCGTTCATATGTTGTAGCTTCTGCTCATTTGCTTTGAGAGACTCATGATAATTTTTGAGTTGAGATTGTTTTTCTACAATTCGTTCTGAAAGATAATCATATCGTTCTTCCAACCGACCAATTTTTCGCTCAGAATCTGTCGATTCCAATTTTGTTTCAATCGTCTCACGTTCGGCCTTCAGCTCATCGATTTCAGATTTTACCATATCAATTGATTCTTGGAGATTATCATGTGTTTCTTTAATTGATTCAACCTCATATTTGGCCGCCTGTAATTCATCAAGTCGAGTTTCTAATTCTTCGATTTCTGTTGATAAAGACATCAAGCGTTCTTTTTTATCACGTAATTCGGTTTCGACACCCCATAATTTTGTCTGTAGCGATTGTTTTCGTTCTTCGGTAACTGTGCAAAGGATTACTGCATTATCTGCGTAATCGGTAAGTGCTCTGGTTGTCGTTGTGAGAATTATTTGTATAGTAAATGTCTCTCAATCGGGTAAGTAGTTGCGAAATACGATCATCATTTACTGTCCGAAATGGGGCATCCAAAAGAATGAGTTTCGGGTCCTGGCTGTCAATCTGATTATCGGGCCGAAATTCACAGGTTATTTCGGTTTGCTCAACTGTTATCGTTGTTGATCCATTAGTGCGATTATCGCTGATGAAATCAAATGACATGTGGCTGTACTCGGGAGTCACCGTGTTTACGATCGCCTCGATAATCGTCGATTTGCCTGCCCCATTTGATCCATAAATCAGGTGAGTCCGTCATCAAAGGTGAGTTCCTTTGTTTCGAATTTCCTAATATTAGTGAGTTCAATCGAATTGATAGTAAATGGTAATGTGTACATTCGTCCATTTACGGATGCTTCCTGTAATAATGTTCGAAAATTCCGGTGTTCCGAGGTCTCTTGATCGAGTTCAAATCGTTTTTGGCGCTAAATTTTCGATTTCCGACATATTCTGATCTGATTCTTTGGCTTGTTTGACGACATCTTCTTTTAAATCTCCACAAAAATTAACGCACGACAGTTACAGGCACTGGTGATCGCTGGAAAACCGTCTTCGCAACATTTCCGATGAAGATACGTTCTGCTATTGAACCAGCATGACTGCCTAAGATAACGACATCAAAATTACTAGCTCGTTTAACGATTTCTTTTGCCGGTGTTCCCCAAGCGACAGCAGTATGAATCTCGGTATTATACTCACTAGCAATTTCGCGGGCCTTCTCAAACACGGATTCTGAGAGTTCTTCAGCCGCTTGTTGAATATCATCTTCAAGTGCAAGACTGACAGCCTCACCCATCATTGCTGAAGGCTCACCGACAACGTGAAACACCGTGATATCGGCATCAGAATGAACTTTAAGTGCATATCGGAGTGCCTTCTTTGCCATCTCAGAATCATCCATCGGCACAAGCACTTGTGAAACCATATGCTGAATTCGTCGGACTGGTAAATAAGTTCTTGTATTGCTGGAATTGTGAGATCAATTGAGGCTGTTATTATAATTAGCCAATCAATCTATAGCTATCTCTACAGGCGAAACAGGCCGAGTGCCTCGGGGCGTGACC
>JBDGRB010000125.1:0-11502 GCA_042218485.1 Halobacteriaceae archaeon
TCAAGCCGTTCACCGATAAAGTCTGGTTCAAATTCACTGGTCTGTAACAATTGGAGTGTTCCGGTACGAACACTTTGGGGGTCCCGATCAGTCACATATTCATATGCGTGTTTAATGGATCCGCCAGTATCGGCTATGTCATCGATTATGAGTACGTCTTTATTTTCAACGCTCCCTTCCGGCATTGGATATCGAATTTCTGGCTCACCAGTTTTTTCGGCCGTGCCAACGTAATGCTCCATTTTTAAACTCGTTAAATCATCCAATCCAAGGAAATCACATAAACACCGGCCTGCAAACCAACCACCGCGAGCGAGCGCAACGATTACATCAGGATCGAATTGGTCGGTTTTCACTTGATGACTCACATCTCTGCAAAGATCGTATATGTAATCCCAATTTGTAATAGTGCATTTAAACTCGTCTGGAAGGTCGGTCATATCTGTCCCCGTATTTGTTCGGTCTTAAACGCCTTAAAGGGCATACTTTCTTTCTGTAATTAAACCGGTTGGTAGTAACTACCTATCTATGGTCCAGCATAAAATTCGTAATTTGAAAAACGTATGTCATAAGAATTAACATCTCATAGTATGAGATTTAGCCACCAATATGGACATTTCTCAGATTGATGTATTCACGACCGAACCATTGACAGGAAATCCTGCTGGTATTATTCGTGAGGCGAGTGATTTAACTGAAAAACAAATGCAAGCGATAGCTCGTGAACTGGCAGTTAGTGAAACCGCTTTTCTTTTGCCAAGTGAAGTTGCCGACTACCGCATCCGCTATTTCACACCCACTACAGAGGTTGAATTATGTGGTCATGCAACGATAGGCGCTATGGCCCTATTATATGAGGAAGATCAAATCGCCACAGGTACATATTCACTGGACACCAAAAGTGGGCAAATCAAAGTTTCAGTTGAGAATGATGGGACAGTATGGATGGAACAAGAGACGCCTGAGGTATCTCCTGTTGATATCTCGTATGAGAGAATCGCATCAATTCTCAATATGAAGGAAATCGCCCTCACGGAAATGGATACTGACCTCCAACCAGCGATAGCATCCACTGGTCTACCATTCCTTATTCTTCCCGTAACATATCTCGATCAATTGGGAAATGCAAATCCAGATGACGAGGCAGTAGAAGAACTTTGTGAGGAGTATGATGCCAAGGGCATATACGCCTTTACGTTTGATACATTAGAGGCTGATTCGACACTACATGGACGATGTTTTGTTTCGCCGGTGGGGATTACTGAGGATCCGGTTACAGGCACTGCAAGCGGAGCATGCGGAGGGTATCTCGAAGAAATGGATGTATTTGATACGTTTCCGGAAACGCTCAAATTTGAACAGGGTCATTTCATCGATCGGCCAGGTATCGTTCAGGTTCGGGTCGATTCAACGGTGAGTGTTGGAGGAAAAGCAATACAGGTAATCGATGGATCGATGAGTATCCCTGAAACAACGACCGAAGATATAATCGAACCGAGTTAACTATTCAATTCGAAATCATCGTCATGTTGTGACTGTCGTTGCGCTGTTTTCCGATTTGATTGACGAATGTCATCTTGAATATCCGCTAGCCGACTGTCTAATAGACTCATTATATCACTTTTGACGTGTTCTGTATCGAATTCGTCGGTTAAATCTTCTTTAATCGCTCCGGTGAGTGTTTTATAAAATACCAACCATTTACCAAAACGCCATATAGCAATCCCAACGAGACTCAGAATAACACCGGGTATAGCTGATTGCAACGCAGTATTCAGTGTCCCTGTTTGCTGATAGGTGTTGACAGCACTTCGGATCCAAAATTCCCAGCTCACAATAACGAATACAATACCGATGACCATAGCGATACTTGACAGTATAAAATAATATGCAGCCCACCGCATTGCACGCAGTGTATCCATGGTGGGGAATACTCCTACTACCATAAAAAATTGCGTGTGACAATGTTCGCAATCTTCATAGGGTCTATCCGATATTATTGATATATGGCTGTACTCTGGTTGGACGACATACGAGCAAATGAGGTCGAAAATGTTGGTGGTAAGGGTGCATCTTTGGGCGAGATGACTGATGCGGGGTTGCCTGTTCCAGATGCCTTCGTTATTACCGCTGATACCTATAGATCGTTTATCGAAGAGACAGGGATTCAGGATGAGTTGTTTGACATCGTTGACGTGGATCCTGAGAATAGCTCAGCATTAGCCAATGCTGAAACAATGGCTAAAGAGCTGATTATGGAGACGGAATTGCCTGATGAAGAAAAAGAAAACATTCTCTCGGCGTACAACGAACTGATTTCGGATTCAGGCTTAGTTGCTGTTCGCTCCTCTGCTACTGCCGAAGATTTACCAGACGCAAGCTTTGCCGGGCAACAAGAGACATTCCTAAACGTATCCGAGGATGAATTAATCGATCGGGTTAAACGATGCTGGGCATCGCTATTTACTCAACGGGCGATCTATTATCGTGAAGAGCAATCATTTTCGCATTCGAAAGTTGATATCGCAGTCGTCGTCCAAAAAATGATCGACGCGGACAAATCAGGGGTCCTTTTCACGAGTCATCCTTCGACAGGTGAGCCCGAAATCATCATTGAAGCTGCGTGGGGTCTTGGGGAAGCTGTCGTCTCCGGTGCTGTTTCACCAGATAACTATGTAATCGATAGAGAGACGGGTACGATAGAAGACGTGACTGTCGCCGAGAAAAAGGTGATGCATACATTAGACACTGATCAAGAAACAACAGTAGAACAGGAAGTCCCCGAGAATAAACGGAACACCCAAGTATTGTCTGAAGATGAGATCCAACAACTCGTTGCGATGGCAAACCGAATAGAGGAACATTACGATGTTCCCCAAGATGTAGAATGGGCGATAAAAGACGGAGAAGTATATACACTCCAATCTCGACCAATTACGACTATCGACGATGGCGAAATAGAAACTGAATCAGGGAAAGATTCGGATACTGGAGAACTTCTCAGCGGGCTTGGTGCGAGTCCAGGTATTGCGAGTGGCGCGGTACGAATAGTTGCGAAGCTCGATCAACTCGATAAAGTGAGTGAAGGTGATATCATTGTAACCGAAATGACGACGCCCGATATGGTGCCTGCGATGAAACGTGCTTCAGGAATTGTCACCGATGAAGGGGGTATGACAAGTCATGCGGCTATTGTCTCCCGTGAACTTGGAGTACCAGCTGTTGTTGGTACTGGAAATGCAACCCGACTTTTACAGGACGATCAAATTATTACAATCGATGGGGATCGTGGATCGGTTCGTGAAGGTGAGGAGGAAGAAGTTGAGGAACGAGAACCAATCGAAGAAGCGCGGCCAAAGACGCCTGTCAAGCCGATGACTGCGACTGAAGTCAAGGTGAATATTTCTATCCCTGAAGCAGCAGAACGAGCAGCCGCGACGGGCGCGGATGGTGTTGGATTACTCAGAATCGAACATCTTATTTTATCAACGAATAAGACACCAGAACGATACATTGCGGATCATGGAAAGGACGCATATATTGAGGAAATAGTCTCAGGTGTCAGACGAGTTGCCGATGAGTTTTATCCTCGCCCTGTACGCGTGCGAACACTTGATGCACCGACAGATGAATTTCGGCAGTTAGAAGGGGGCGAACACGAGCCCAGCGAACACAATCCAATGCTTGGATTTCGCGGTATTCGGCGGAGTTTAGAAGATGTCGAAGTTTTCAAACAGGAACTCAAAGCGTTTGCCCGATTATACGAGTTAGGGTATGACAATGTCGAGATTATGTTCCCACTCGTCAATGATGTTGAAGATGTCAAAAAATCACGAAAACTTATGGAGGAAGTTGGCATCGATACGGAGAAACGTGATTGGGGGGTTATGATCGAGACGCCTGCCAGTGCTTTACAGATAGACGAAATGGCCGCAGAGGGCATCGACTTTGCTAGTTTCGGAACTAACGATTTAACACAGTATACTCTTGCCGTCGATCGAAATAATACTAAAGTCGCTGATCGGTATGATGAACTTCACCCAGCCGTGCTGGAGCTCATCAGTAAAACTATCAAAGTCTGTCGTGAGCACGATATTAAATCAAGTATTTGTGGACAGGCAGCCTCGAAACCAGAGATGGTCAGGTTCCTTGTAAACGAAGGAATAAGCTCTATTAGTGCAAATATCGATGCGGTACGGGACGTTCAACACGAAGTAAAACGAGTTGAACAACGGCTACTCTTGGAAGCGACACGAGATATTTAACTCCTACAGGCTACGTCCCCGCCCTCAAGGAGCGCCCCGAAGGCACGAGTAGGGGGGTAGTTTACCTCTCTTATCAAGCTACTCGCATTTTTGAGAACGGAGGGTTTTTCCATATTCGGTCTCCCATAGATAGGTATGCAATCTCATCCTGCGTTGGTTATTATAGCCTCATTAATAATCATCACTGCCGGATGTGGTACTTATCTTGGTGGATCCCCCTCCAAAACAACGCCCTTAACAACGGCACCCGTTGATGAACAAGATCTGCCTCCAGGAGTTTCTCAGTCTGGCTTCACTAACGTTTCCCTCCTGTTATCACAACATCGAAGTGTACTTGCAAATTCAAGTTTCCAGATCAAAGCTCAGTCAAAGGTTATCCTGAACAAGGGCAACCAACAAATTACCCGAAACACGTCACAACAGAGTTGGGTGGCCGCTGGGTTGTCGCCCTTTTATGTAACGATTGAAGCGAATGGATCAAGAATTTCACAAACTGTTCATTTTTGGGGAAATGCAACGACAGCAGTCTCTCAACAGATCAGAGCAGAACAGGTTCGATATCAACCATTCCCTGCACAAGTTAATAAAACAAATTTCCTTACGTTTACAAACACATTACGGGGCTACCTCAAAATTGGCAACTTCTCAGTAACCGACGTCGAATCAACATCACAAGGAAAGGTCTACACATTGACTGCAATCTCAGCGAATGTAACTAGAGAAACACAGTTACGAGGTATCAACATTACAGATTATAGCGCTCAGGTAACAGTATCCTCAAAGGGCGTAATTCGAAGTCTCACTGTCGACCTCACCTCGAAATCTCCCCAAGGGACTACAGAATTTCATTTACAATATAATCTCCTCAAACGAGGGGACGTATCTGTTCCAAAACCAAAATGGATAGATAAAGCTCTCAAGAAAACTATTCAGGTAACGGTAACTGCAGACATCGTGCAGCAAAAATATATTACATTAACACATACGAGTGGAGAATCGATCCCTTCGAATTCATTTGTTGTCTTACGCGGAGGAAAGCGTCAGTTTTCGTCGCAATTGCAAAAATCTCTCAAAAAGAATGAAACTATTTATCTCTATATTCCGCAAAATAGTCGGCGGGTCAAAATATCATCGACACGGCCAGTGAATGTTTCTGCAAGGAATCTGAAAAATATAACAACCCTTTCGATAATTGGTCCAAATGGGGGACGACTCGTCCAATTAACCTTCAATCCAAATTCATCCCACTGAGTATTGTCGTATGTTTATACCTGTACTCCTTGGCTTGGACTTTGGCCTCAAAACAGCAGTTAAGACGGCTCGGGGACCAGCTGGATTAATTCTTATTTTCATCTATTCGTTTTTAATTGCCTTCATTCTTCCAGGCGTGAGTGAAGTTGTATTAGTTGCTCCTCTCAAACTCGGTCTTCCTACTTGGGCACGGTTTGCCATCATTATTTTGGTCAGTTCAGTAGGGAAAGCGATCGGGAGTGTATTTGCATTTCATATCGGCCAAGAAGCGAAAACATCTGGGCCTGTAATTAGACTCTTACGAAATAGTCGCATTGATATCGTCGAGTGGTCACAATCCCGTATCATTCAACTTTCACGTAAATATGGGTATGTCGGGCTGGCTCTGGGGTTGAGTGTTCCAGGGTTTCCTGATACATTGTCGATATATGCTTTTGCTGTACTGGAGCAAGATTATTTGAAGTTCGCCTTAGCAACCTTCGCTGGAAGCGTTGGTAGATTGCTTATAGTTTTGGGACTGATCCGAGGACTCTTGGTGCTTGCCTAATATTTTGTATATTGGCGAAACAGGTTTTCCAATGTAAAGTAATTGTGAACACAACTGGAGCAGGAAAAACCAGTTGGTTTTAGGCACCGTACTGAATACATCAAAGTAATGACCCGTGAAGCCTATCCGACCGAGGAAGCGGCTGTAGTGACCTGCGGACTTCCATATGCAAATGGAAGATTGCATATTGGGCATATGCGAACGTTCGTCGGCGGGGATATCTTCGCCCGTGGATTACGCAAACTCGGCCAGCAGACGGCCTTCGTTTGTGGTTCGGATATGCATGGAACACCGGTCGTTGTTAATGCAGAGCAAGAGGGAACAGAACCCGAAGAGTTTGCGCTTCGCCATCATGAAAAGTACAAGCAAACGTTTCCGGAATTCAATGTCGAATTTGATCATTATGGCCATACACGAGAACAAACAAATATTGAATTGACAACGGAGATCGTCAATGCGCTCATTGAAGGTGGGCATATAATAGAGAAAGAAATTCAGGTCGCATGGGATCCAGAAAAAGATCAACCATTACCTGATCGGTATATAGAGGGCACATGCCCTTATTGTGGAGCAAAAGCAAGAGGAGACGAATGTGATGAAGGATGTCAACGCCATCTTGAACCAGGGGAGATAGAAAATCCGACAAGTGTTATCACGGGTAATCCAGCCGAATTTCGGTCACGGCGCCATAAATTTTTCCGCCTGGAAGATTTCCAGGAATATCTCCAAAAATTTATCGACCGGCTTGAAGGAACAAGTAATGCCATTAATCAACCCAAAGAGTGGATTGAAGGCGAGCTACAAGACTGGTGTATCACACGTGATCTCGATTGGGGAATCGATTATCCCGGCGAAGAGGCAGAAGATCTCGTTTTATATGTATGGGTTGATGCTCCTGTTGAGTATATTTCGAGTACAAAACAATACACGATGGATGTCGGACAGGAAGTTTTTGACTGGGAGGATCCATGGAAAGATGATGGCGAAATCATTCATGTGATTGGCCAAGATATTATTCAGCATCACACCGTGTTTTGGCCAGCAATGCTCCGAGGCGCGGATTTCAATGAGCCGCGAGCAGTTATGGCAGCGGGATTTGTCAACCTTGATGGGAAAGGATTTTCTACGAGTCGCAATCGTGCAGTCTGGGTCGATGAATATCTTGAAGAAGGATTCCATCCAGATTTATACAGGTATTATGTAGCTACAGGGTCGAGTTTTCAGCAAGAAATCGATTTCTCATGGGACCGCTTTCAAGAACGTATCAATGCTGAATTAGTCGGAACAATCGGGAATTTTGTTTATCGATCGTTACTATTTGCGGATCGCAATTACGATGGAACACCATCGACATCTGTTTCAAAAAAAGTAGAGAAACGAATACGAGAAGCCATCGAAGAATTCGAATCGGCAATAAATGATTATTCATTGCGACGTCTCGGGAAAGTTGCCACGGACCTTGCCATGTATGGCAATGAATATATCCAACAGCACGAACCGTGGAAAACTATTGATGAACATCCCAGCGAAGCAAAACAAGTAATTCGGGATTGTGTTCAACTCGTCAAAGCTGTGGCTGTATTATTGGAGCCGATCGCCCCAGGAAAAACCGAAGAACTGTGGTCTCAACTCGGCGAAGAGCCATCTATTCATGAAATTGAACTGACGAAGGCGTTAGAATCACCTCCCGGCACCTTTGATAAAGAGCCAACAGAATTGTTTACGAAAATAGCAGATGAACGGGTCGACGAATTAAATGCAAAATTAGAGGCTCGGATCGAGTCCACAGAAGAATCTACAGAGGCAGAAGGAGAAGCGACTGAGACATCTACTGCGGAACAATCTCAGTATGAAGAATTAGTCGATAAGCGAATTTCATTTGAAACATTCCAGGATCTTGATTTACGCGTGGGAGAGATTGTTTCTGTGGAGGAAATTGAGGGGGCAGATGAACTTGTTAAATTAGAGGTTGACATTGGTATTGAAACGCGACAAATCGTTGCAGGGATCCGGCAATTACATGATCTTCAAACATTACCGGGCAAACGAGTTATTGTTGTGGCAAATCTGAAAAAAACCGAATTATTTGGTGTCGAAAGCAACGGCATGATTCTTGCTGCTGGTGACGAAGCAGATTTATTGACGACACACGGTGAGAGTGAACCAGGTACCCGAGTTAAATAGTGTCGACGACTGAAAAAGTTGATTTCGACAAGGAACAATGGTCTCTTGAGGGGGTCCATACGTGGTATTCCGGCTATCAAGGAAACGAAATTCGTATGAATAGCGGATGTATATTTTTTGGCTACGATGAGTGATTCAGATTGGGATATTTCTCTTGATGAATTAGATCAAGATCAGCCACTTCAACCTGAAACAATCAAGCCCGAGAATGCCTTTTTCTTTTTACTCGGCATCCTTGCAGCGATATTCTTTTTATATCTTTTCCTCTTCTGAGTATTATAGAGTGCATCAATTGTAAAGCAACAAGAGGGTAACGCTTCCATAATGCTGTCGCTGCAAGCGAACAATTATTCCTCTGGTCCTCATAGATATGGATATGGCAAACGCGATAGAACTCTCATTGCCGCTACTCCTTGTCATCGCTGGGTTTGTTATAAGCGTTTTCGAGGCGATTGCTCCAGGGGCTCATTTCGTTGTACTCGGTGGTGCTTTATTGGGTGCTGGATTGTTGGGATTGATATTTACCCCGCTTGCAACACCCCTCGCACTTGCAGTGTTGATTTTAGTTATTGGTGGAGGGACGCTGTTTGCATACCGCAATTTAGATATTTATGGGGGCAAAGGAATCGCTCGGACAAGTGATTCAGATGACTTGTTGGGTAGGGAAGGAGTTGTCATTGAACCAGTTTCGACCACAGGCGGGAAAGTCCGACTGTATGATGGCGGATTTGATCCAGAATATTCTGCTCGAACAGTTGATGGAGAAATCGAAGAAGGTGAAGAAGTCATCGTCATCGATCCTGGTGGTGGAAGTGTTTTGACGGTTGAGTCAATGGATGGGTATGATGAAATTGATCGAGAATTGAATACAGATGATTCAGTAAGTTCTGAATCGACAACGGATTCAGAGTGAGCGAACCTTTATCAGGCTACTCCCCCTCCTTTTGTATATGTATGGTTTGATCCTTGCACTGATACCTGGATCTTCGCTGATAAGCGCAGTTGCGGTTCTTTTGTTAATTCTGGCTGCCGTGGTAGTGTGGCAGATGGTTGAGATTGTTGATGCATACGAGAAAAAAGCTCTGACTGTATTCGGCGAATATCGGCGATTATTAGAGCCAGGGATAAATTTCATTCCCCCATTCGTTTCACGAACATATCGTTTTGATATGCGCACACAAACATTGGATGTCCCTCGTCAGGAAGCCATTACTCGGGATAATTCTCCAGTTACAGCTGATGCCGTGGTGTATATTCGAGTTATGGATGCGAAAAAAGCATTTCTAGAGGTCGATGATTATAAACGGGCAGTATCCAACTTAGCCCAAACAACGCTACGTGCCGTTATTGGTGATATGGAATTGGATGATACGTTAAACAAACGCCAGGAGATCAATGCACGTATTCGAGAAGAATTAGACGAGCCAACGGATGAATGGGGAATCAGAGTTGAATCTGTGGAAGTACGTGAAGTAAATCCAAGCCAAGATGTACAGCAAGCGATGGAACAACAAACAAGTGCAGAACGTCGGCGCCGAGCCATGATTCTCGAGGCACAAGGGGAACGAAGAAGTGCAGTTGAGAAGGCACAAGGGGATAAACGTTCGAATATAATCCGTGCGCAAGGAGAGAAGCAAAGTCAGATTTTAGAAGCCCAGGGAGATGCAATATCAACCGTTCTCCGGGCTCGATCGGCCGAATCGATGGGAGAACGAGCGATAATCGAACGAGGATTAGATACGCTTGGTGATATCGGTCAATCGGAAAGTACGACGTATGTCCTCCCGCAGGAATTAACCTCACTTATCGGGCGATATGGTCGGCACTTAACAGGATCGGAGGTCGAAGGCGATGGTGCTGAATTAGAAAGCCTTGAATTTGATGAAGAAACTCGAGAATTATTAGGCCTCGATCACATTGAGGATATCATTGGCGAAATAGACATAGATGACATGGATGTCGGGGAAGCAGAAGGCGAAGAGGCCATTAAAAGCGCCGAAGAAGTTATTGAGCAAATGGATCAGGATCTTGAAGCGACAACTGAAGAACTGCAAAATGAGTTTGAAGAACGAGTCGAAGAAGATTCAGACTCCTGATCGAGTCGAAGGCGTTATCACGATACCGAACGTAACTTAAACCATGCCAGACGATGGGGTGGATGAACAAAAACGTACGACCCTTCGTAGATTTGCCACTCTCGGTGCTATCACCCCACTTGCGAGTATAGATACTGATACAACCAAGACTTTCACTTCCCTTGAAGAAAAGTCATTAGCCCGAGATGCAATAACTGGCTATCTATCACTCGCCCCAGGCGTGCATTTTTCCAAAATTCGAGATGATTTACAACTTGGAACGGGTGAGACTCAATACCATCTCAAGCAACTGACTGATGATAATATTATCGAAAGTTATCGAGATGGGGAATATCGCCGTTTCTATCCCTCAGGCCGGTTCACAACGTTTCAAAAAGTAACCTTGGCGCATCTTCGCAAACAGACGGCTCGTCAGTTGATAATTGAATTATTGAAGAATCCAAATTTGAGTGGCCGAGAGCTCGCTGAAAAACTCGATGTTTCTGAGGCAACGATCAGTAAAACAGCAAAATCACTCGAATCAGCTGATATTTTAACGAGAAATAACGGGTATACACTTACAGAACCGGAGACAATTCTCGTTTTATTGCTTCGATATGCTGAGTCATTTGACGAAGTTACATCACAGTTTGCATCGACGGCTCGATCGTTAATTGAATATTCTCCAGACTAAGACTTACCTCATGTTGTGACTTTCCACGTAGTACTCGAGGAATATCCCCACTTTTCAATATCAATTTCTGTATTTTGAGCCTGGATTGCCGTCATATTCGTTCCAACCTCTTTTGCGGACATATTCAACTCTTCGCCGATAATACGAGACTTAAAATACGTTTTCATTTCCACTCGATTACGTAAATATTCTAAAATTTTCCGTTGCTTTTCGGTCAAGCCTTCGCCCGATTGAGTTGTGGTTGTACTCATGCATTTATCTACATTAGCTACTCCTATAGTGGATTTGGTACGGACAGTTAAATGGGAGATAGCGTCGGGATTTTATATAGTATGAACAATAATCTTTCCCCTCTATGTGAGAAAAATGGTAGAGCTGGCTAATACACCACGAACCGTTCATAGCGGATACAGCGCGGAAACCCACCCTTCACAGTAGTTGCCGAAGTAGCTACGAGATAGATTTCTCCGGTGGCACCGTAGAAGA
>JBDGRB010000055.1:0-11451 GCA_042218485.1 Halobacteriaceae archaeon
CTCCACCGCCAGGATAGCATTGAACCATCCAATCAAACTGCATACATGAACTGATAATCTCTTTTAACTAAAGTCGTGGGGATTTTTCATCCGATTGGAAGGGCAAACGATATTGCCTGAACGAACAGATTAGGTCGGGACTAGGGGAATTTAACTAATAGTTAATCAAAATTCAAATGTTCTCGCCAGCGGAGATATTATGTATCATATCAATTTACGTATATGATGGGACCTCTTCAGGTAGTTCTGTTAAAATCCCACTATAATCGAGATAGACACGGAGTGCGGAGATTTCATCGTCTTCATTGAATTCCATTATATCAACGAGACCAATCCCTTCATATTCACGACCAGCAGTGGTTTTCCCTTCGATCGTTCCCTCACAAATTACGGTCGCACCATCTGTATAAAAATCCGTCATATTATGTTGTCCTGCAGCGAAGAACTCTTCATTTAATTGGAAGAATTCCCGCACGCCACTTTTCCCATGGAAGATTCCTTCACGGGGAGATTTTAAGGTCGCATCATCACTGAATAATGCAACAATATCCTCGACACCTTTATCAGGGTCGTCCGAGACTTCAAAATAACGTTGGGCGATTTCAACGCTCATGATACCTAGTTTCAAAGTAAGTGACAAAAAATTATCGAGATATGCGGTCAATTACTACATAGAGCCTCTTTCTATCCGGTAAGCATGATTCATAATTTTTCATCTCTGGCAAAAACAGACCAACATCGAGTTGCGTTGGACTGCCTCTCTGCAGGAATTAGTGCGGCCACACCTGCCAACCTTATTCCTCAGTCCATATCATTTGAAAATGGAACGCTAACTGTTTCCGGCGATGCATACGATTTAGACGCCTATAATTCGATTTATTTGATTGGCGGTGGGAAAGCTGCTGGTAGAATTACTGAAGCTATCCTTGAGATATTGCCACCTAAATATATCAGCGATGGGATAGTTATCACTGAACGTGAGCGTGATGTCCCGGTAGTTACTGTCAGCGCTGGTGGCCATCCAATTCCTTCTGAAACCGGTATTAACGCTACGGAGCAATTACTAACACTGGGGGATCGTGCAGATTCAGATTCCCTCGTCCTTGCGATTATTACGGGTGGTGGAAGTGCACATTTAGCGGCGCCGGTAGATCCTGTTCCGCTTGCTGATCTCCAAAATCTGACTGCTTCATTACTGGCATCTGGGGCGTCAATTACAGAAATTAATGCCGTTCGAAAACACATTTCAGCAATAAAAGGGGGGAAATTGGCCGACCGTCTCGCTCCGGCAACTGTGGTAGGTATCGTCCTGAGCGACGTCGTTGGTGACGACCTCTCAACGATCGCAAGCGGACCCTTAGTGGCCGATGAAACCAGTTTTGATGATGCCCTTCGTATTCTTGACCAGTATGATATATCACCACCTTCTACTGTGATGGAATATATTGCCGAGGGCGTGGAGGCCAATCGTCCAGAGACACCGACGAAATCAACCACGGATTTTGATCATATTACCCATTATATTGTGGGCAATACGATGACGGCGATTCAAGCAGCTGCCCAAACAGCAAAAACCCATAATTACACACCTTTGATTCTTTCTTCTCGGGTTCAAGGCGAAGCACGAGAAGTAAGTGCCGCACTTACCAGTATAGCCGAAGAAACACTCTTGACTGGCAATCCAATTTCCCCACCTGCTGTGTTGCTCTCGGGAGGGGAGACGACCGTAACAATCGATAACGGCGGCAAAGGAGGGCCAAACTTAGAATTCTGTCTCCAAGCAGCGATTCAATTAACAGAAAAACTTGATTCATCAGCAACCATCGTTTGTGCTTGTGTTGATACAGATGGAAACGATGGGAGTACGGATGTTGCAGGAGGCATTGTTGCAAATTCAATGCTTCAGTCTACTGACGAGGGACGGAATGCGCTTTACAGTCACAATTCATATGATTTTCTCGACCACCATGAGGCTCTTATCGATACGGGGCCGACTCACACGAATGTAAATGATATGCACGTCTTCGTCATAGAGTGATTCTGATGAAATTAAGGAGATTAGGCCACGATTTTATCAAAACCAGAAGAAAATTAGTAGTCGGGGTATTCGTATATTAATCATGAGCGAATGGATTGATCTCACACAAACGCTTGGAGAAGACAGCCCAACTTTACCGCCATTACATCCCCAACCGGAATTTGAGGATTTTGCAACATTAGAAGACGATCAATACAATTCAACGATTTTGCATATAGAGACTCATTGCGGCACGCATATGGATGCACCCACGCATTTTCTTTCGAAGGATGATTATCGGACGATCGAGGAGATTACAGTCGATGAAATGATAACTGAAGGAGTCATTCTTGACTTTACTGAGAAAGATCCTAATTCAGCAATCACCCGCGATGAGCTCCAACAGCAGGCTGAACAATATGATCTACAGGAAGGTGACTACGTTATTTTGGATTGTGGTATGCAACCTGCGGATACAGATCACTATCTTCGTAATTTCGTCTATATTGATGAGGAATCGGCGCAATATTTACGGGATCAAGAAATTGCCTGTTTAGCTGTCGATGCACTGTCAGCTGATCGTCCTGGCGCCCCGATTGATGATCATCCGGTGCATCGAACGTTGTTACCAGCAGATATCTTGATCATTGAAGGTGTCGATAACTTGGATAAAGTCGAAGCCGGTCGATATGACATTATCTGCACCCCGATTCCGTATAAAAACCGTGATGGATCACAGGTCCGATTATTAGTGCGGCCACAATAGGAGATACTAACTATGCGTACATTACCAAGTGGAAATGTGATTATTACCTGTGCTGTAACAGGAGCGATCCATACCCCCTCGATGTCCCCACATCTGCCGTACACACCAGAAGACATTGCCCAAGAATGTATCGCTGCGAGCGAGGCAGGCGCATCCATCGTTCATGTTCACACTCGCGATCCCGATACTGGAGAGCCAGTTACGGATCTCGACTTATTCGATGAAATAGCCAGTACCGTTGCAGCAGAAACTGATGTAATCATTCAGCCAACTACAGGCGGAGCGCCGACGATGTCTCCTGAAGAACGCATTCAGGTCGTTCCCACGTTAGAACCCGAAATGTGTTCATGTAATATGGGCTCGATTAATTTCGGATTATACCCGATGGCAGAGGCTATCGATGAATGGGAGTTTGAATGGGAACAAGACTATTTGGAGGGCACAACTGATTTAATATTCCAGAATACGTTCGAAGATTTAGAAGTAATGCTCGAAACGATGGAAGAGTACAACACTGTACCAAGTCTTGAGTGTTATGATGTCGGCCATCTCTATAATCTACAGCATGCAGTAGATCAGGACTGGATATCCCCGCCATTCCATTTAGAGTTTGTATTAGGTATCAATGGCGGGATTGGTGCTGACCAGGAAAACCTCGTTCACATGAAACATATTGCAGATAAATTGTTCGGCGATTCGTATTCGTTTTCGGTCATTGGTGCTGGTCGAAATGAGTTCCCGATCACCACAGCTGCTATCAGTATGGGCGGGCAGGCGAGAGTTGGCTTGGAAGATAACTTATACGTCGAACGAGGCAAATTGGCCGAATCAAATGCTGATCTTGTCGAGAAGATCGCTGACTTGGCGTGGGAAATCGCCGGTCGGAAACCTGCTTCACCTGACGAAGTACGCGAATTCTTGGGGTTAAAAGGAGCTGATGCAACAAACTTCTAGGGCAATTTGTTATCTTCTTTCGAGTATATTAGGGGCCAATCGGATTCATATCATTGTTCTTGGCGACGACAATTAGTAATCCGAAGCTTTTTGGCATTTCTACTTTCAACAACGAATACTATGCAAATATATTTCGCTGCGCCATTATTCTGTGATGCAGAACTTCAATTCAATGAAGAAGTTAGCGGAATGTTAGAAGACGCGGGGCACTCGGTATTTCTACCCCAGCGTGATGGATGGTCAGAGATGGATGAAGAATATCGGCAACAAGTAGTCGAGGAAGGGGGGCCGGAGGCAAAGATGGAAAAAATCTTTGAAATTGATCGTGATGAAGTCTACGCAGCTGACTTACTGACGGCTGTTCTTGATGGGCGAGTACCTGATGAGGGGGTTGCACTGGAAATGGGTCTTGCCTATGCGAACGACATTCCTGTCGTTGGGTTAAAAACGGATCGACGGGTATTTTCGCCTGATGAACCGCTGAATGCAATGTTGTACGGCGTATTAGAGGAATTAACTGAGACACCACAAGAACTGGTTGAAACAGTTGCAAAATTTGAAGAGTGAAGAATAACGTACTCGAGTAGTTAGCGGACTGAAAGAGAAGTCCTCCTCTCCCTCAAGGAGCCGCCGACAGCGGCGAGTCGGCAGGGATAGTTCACGCTAATAGACTCTGCCCATCGAAGTCACTATTTTGGACATCAATCTCCATTAAATCCAAAATTGTTGGAGTGATATCGTAAAGATTCGTATCCGAATCCAACCCAATCGAGGGTTCATCCGTGATGAATGTTGCATTTTCAAATGTATGCATTCCATTGCGAGGTCCTGTATCAAATATCCCATTCTCGTCACTAAACCCTGCTTTGAGATCATAGCCCTCATGAGGTAATGCAACGAGATCGGGAGCAATTTCATCATGCGGGCCAGCAAATGCCTCTTCTTTTGTCACGACTCGTTTTATGACCGCATTGCCCTCCGGATCGGTTAAATTTAATAGCGCATCCTGTATATCGGATCGAACAGTTTCGTATTCTGATTTCGAAATATTGCCCCGCGGTTCGCGACCTTCGAGATTGATATAAATGCGTCCTGGAATAAACGAGTAGGCGGTTGTATTATCTGTTATATCTGCAAGCGAATCATGATCATCGGTTTGATATGACAACCATCCCTTGTCATGGAGCCAGTTATTCAGATGCACTTCATAATCCAGTTTGGTAAATCCGTGGTCACTCGCGACGATAACTGTCACATCATCCGGTAATTCCGCATACAACGACCCAATGTATTCGTCGATTTTATCATAGAATTCGAGGAATTCAGGCTTATATTCCCCATCAGTAAGATAATCCTTATAGAGGAAGTGATTCACCCGATCGGTTGTCATAAATACACCAAAGAAGAGATCCCAGTCGTCTTCCGTAATGTAGTGATTAAATGCCTCATAGCGAGCATCAATCGTTTCATGGGCATCATCGATAAATTCTGATTTATCATCTTTGTGTCCGAGTTTCGCATTCACATCGATTTTATAATCGATTTGCTCAAGATAATCGTGTACTGCTTTCGGATGTGTGGCCTTTTCGATATCAGGCGAGAGAAATCCGGAAACCATACGCTGAACGTTTCGTTGCGGCGGAACAGTAACGGGTACATTAAAGATCGATGCCTGCCGATCAGCCTCGTGCACCCAATCCCATACACGGTCTGCTTGTACGTCGCCTCCCATCGGAACATATGTCTCATAGGATCCGATCTCACGATCCTGGAAACCATACACACCAGTTTTTCCTGGATTCACGCCCGTGGTTAATGACGGCCAGCAGGCACTTGATTCAGGTGGGATTATACTCTCAATCGCAGCTCCCGTTCCATCATTGATAAGCCGATGAAGTGAAGAAAACCGATTGGGGTTATTTTCTATGAGAGAATACGGCACGCCATCGATGCCCAGAAACGCAACTCGTGGCCCTTCATTGCTTCGTAACCGATCAAAGAGACCCATATCAATTGCTATTGGAATGCCATTAAAAGAATATTTGTTTTCTACTTTTACCGACGGCGCTCGGTTGCGAAAACTATCCCAAGATTACTCTGTCTCAAATTGGTGGATAGCGGAATAATGCAATATATATTAATACCACAATAATTGCTAAGCCAACCGCCATCATCGGTAATATTCTTGCTTGTGTAACAAATGCGCCAATGGCCGCAAGGAGTAAAATTCCTGGTATGCTAACGAGAAATAATCCATATTTGGATGGCAAATTATCGCCGGAAAGCAACAATGATTCATCAACCATTATTGTAGTATTCAATCATATGTTCTCACTGTTCGGTTGTAAGTGGAGTGGTTACTGACAAGTTACATATACCCTAAATCGCGGAGTCGTTCCATCAAATCTTCTTTATCCTGGGCTCTTCCCGCTCGTTCGGTGGTTTCTTCAAGGTTTTGTAACCACGCAGGTTCGGTGTCACTTTTCTCCGTACTCACTTCACTTCCAAGTGATCGATAGCCTTCAAAGTATTTCGGACTTACTGGGATATCGGTTTGGGTGAGATCATTCGGGAGATCATCAAATCCTTGTGGTATGTATCCTTCATCAGGATATTCGGGCACAGTATCTGGAACGACATAGTTCCAGGTTGCTTCCCAGACGGCTCGTTCATCGAATTGTAATATTGGATGGATCCTGTCGTGAGGAGGATATTTATCCGAATCATGACGCGGGCTATAAAACGTTTCATCGGCACGTGCTTCTTGTTCATCCCATCGAACCCCAGAAATCACGCCATCAATATTGTTGTTGGTAAGCGCATCGTTGAGGGCCACCGTTTTCAGCAGGTGGTTCCCAACGTATGTATCCAGCAAAAACGGAAACGTCTCTTCTTCATATTCAAGTTTTTCTCTAACTTCTCGTCGATTCGTTTCATTGAGATCATCAACTGCGATTTCTTCACCAGGCTCATCGGCGAGATTGCCGACATCCTCATTCCGCGCATATATGACATCAATATCCCACTTCGTTGCCCACCGCTCAATAAACTCGTGAACGGCGTCGAAATGTTGGAAATGATCAATGAAAATTGCAGGCGGCATGTCGAGATCGTATTCTTCTGCTACCTCCTTGACGAAATACACGGTGAGTGTCGAGTCCTTTCCACCGGTCCACATGACTGCTGGTTTGTCGTATTCAGTGAGACCAGTTTTGGTGACCTCAATTGCTTTCTCTATTTTGTCAGTTAATCTGGGATAATCATCGGGTGATTCTCCCTCGCCGTCGCTGTAATCTACATCTGCCTCGACCATCATGTCATAAAGTACAGGTGAAAGCGAACTTTATAGTTTCGTAAGCAACTCAGCGGTGATTTCGGATCCCGTTTCACAGATATAGAAGGTATGCCTTATCGAAAGGTCTTCTCACATGGGTCAACTTTCTGTTAGTTGTCCATCAACGAGCTGGGATATATCAGTAAAGTAATCAGTAAGCTGGGTGTCATGGCTGACAACGACAATTGCTGTTTCAGTCAACGCTTGAATATCGATCAGTAATTCAATCACCGTTTCTGTCGTTTGTGGATCCAATTGACCAGTTGGCTCATCAGCTAAGACAATGTCAGGTTTATTTGCTAACGCACGCGCAATCGCTACGCGTTGCTTTTCACCACCGCTTAGGGTCCCTGGATATTGATTCATTAAGGTCGTGATATCGAGGTAGTCGAATATTTTTTCCATCCATTCTTCATCTGACATTCCTGCATGTTCTTGTGGTAATACAGCATTCTCCCACGCAGTGAGATCATAAATGAGTTGAAAATCCTGAAATACAAATCCAATGACATCACGTCGGAGTTGTGCCCGCCTGGTTTCCGAAATTTCTGTTGTGTCGGTATCGTTGATACGCAGAGATCCGGAACTGGGCATCATCAACAATCCTAATACGTTGAAAAGTGTAGTTTTTCCAGCGCCACTTGGGCCTTGTATCAGTCGTTTCGTATCAGTGGTGATCGTGATCGATATATCATCGAGAATCGTAATATCATTGCGTCGCACCGAAATCTCCTCAGCAACAATTCGACTTTGGGGCATTCCTATATTGCTTGGTTGACATTCATTGTATGTTTTTGCCTTTGTCGGAAGAAGAAATAGTATTAATATATTTCATGAGTCTCAAGTAGTTCCTTATACAAACCTCTCACTGTGAGTGATTCTGAGGAGCGGTTGGTTCGGGGGTATAATGGTCGTCTCTTAGTGGCCATCTCAATTGGCTGGATGGCAATTCAGGCGGGACGATTGGCGATCGGTCCGCTCGTCCCGACAATTAAAACTTCACTAGACATCTCTTCGACACAAGTCGGATTTGCGATAACTGTCATCTGGGGTTTATATGCTATTTTGCAATATCCAAGCGGTCGGTTATCGGACAACTTGACCCGAAAAACACTGTTAGTCGTTGGCCTTGTCTCCCTAAGTGGCGGATTTGTCCTTCTTGCGAGTGCGACGACGTATGGTGTTTTTCTGGTCGGTGCTGTTGTCATTGGTGCTGGTGCCGGTCTGTATCCCACGGCCGCTCGAGCACTGGTCTCTGATCTATATGTTAGAAAACGCGGTGCTGCGTATGGTATTCATACTGCCTCAGGCGACCTTGGTGGTGTAATAGCCGCAGGATTGGCAGCGGTAGTGGTCGGTGCTGTCGCATGGCAATTCACGTTTGTGCCTGTCATTCTTTCGTTATTGAGTGTCGCGGCTGTCCTTCATGTGTTTTCAAGAGAAGCCTATGAATTTTCGTGGGTTGATTTAGAAATCAAAACTACCTTGCGGCGATTACTCACCAGTATCCAATTCCGGTGGCTACTGGTTGGATATTCTCTATATGCATTTACATGGCAGGCAACAACTGGCTTTTTACCCGCATATTTAGAGCTTGGGAAAGGCTTTGCTCCGATCGTTGCTAAAATCGCATTTGCGTTCCTGTTTGGGGTTGGTGTTGTCATTAAACCGGTTGCAGGTAGGCTGGGCGATATATTTTCTCGTAAATCACTGTCCGCAATTGTATTAATCATCGCCGGTATTGCATTAAGTGGTGTCATCCTCTCAGCATCACCTATAATAGCGGTGGTAGCTGTTATCGTATTTGCCGCAGGGCTGATGGCCTTCCCACCATTAATGCAGGCGTATCTTATGGATTCCTTTCCGACTGAATCAGCAGGTGGTGATCTTGGAGCAACCCGGGCAATATATATTGGCGTTGGATCGCTGGGACCAACCTATGTTGGCGTTATTGCTGATGTGTTTTCGTATGATCTCGCATTTGTTGGGCTCGTTGGTGGCTTATTCTTGAGTGCCGGAATCATTATTTTCGGTAGTTAACTCCTTACGAACACTATCGATATCTGGAGGGACTGTGGTCCATGCAAAATCCATTTGATTAGCGATTTCGGGATCCTTCAGGAGATGTCCCGTCGCCAAACAGACGACATCATCATCCTCGTTAATCATTCCTTGCTCATCTAATTGTTTGAGTCCCGCTAATGATGCAGCACTTGCAGGTTCAACGCCAATCCCCGCTTTTGCTAATTGTTGTTGGGCGTTAAGAATGGCTTCATCCGATACGGCAATCGCAGTACCATTTGTTTGCTTTATCGCATACATTGCCTTTGGCGCATTGACCGGATCACCGATTTGAATAGCACTAGCCCGGGTTTGGACCGATTCCCACGGCGTTACTGTTGTTGCTCCAGATTGGATGGCATCAACAAAGGGCGCAGCACCCTCGGCTTGTACGCCGATTAATTCCGGAATTTGAGATTGAGTAAATGTTGTCGTCGTTTGTAATTCTCGAAAAGCCTTATGAATCGCTGCAACATTGCCAGCATTTCCAACCGGTAATACGATTTTGTCTGGAAACTGACCAGTTTCTGTGTGAAATTCCTCAAGAATTTCATACCCGATTGTTTTCTGTCCCTCTAATCGGTATGGATTCATCGAATTTAACAAATACAGTGTGCCCTCGGTTGCTAATTCAGACACGAGTCGAAGGCATGCATCAAAGTTGTCTTCGATGGCCAGGATATTGGCACCGTGAATTTTGGCTTGGGCTATTTTCCCCTCCGCAACGTTTCCTTCCGGAAGTAATACGGTCACAGCGTTGTCATTTTTGCTGCCATAGCATGCAAGTGCAGCACTTGTATTGCCGGTACTGGCACATCCCAAATGATGGACGCCGATTTTTTCTGCAATTTTTACGCCAACAGCCATGCCTCGATCTTTAAAACTTCCAGTCGGATTCATTCCCTCATGTTTTACTCGAAGCGACCGACAGGATAGCTCCGGTTCGAGGTCCGTGACTGCATATAATGGTGTGCCCCCTTCTTGGATACTTATTAATTCGGTTGTTGGGAGGACATCTTGGTATCGATCCATTTTGGATCCGGCAAAATCGGACAAGCGATTGTACTCGGTATACCGAACTTCAAGTAATCCATGGCAATTCGAACAGCGATAACGTGGTTTTGCGAACGGCTTATACGTTTCTCCACAGTCAATACATGCCAACCAAAGCCCATTTGTTATAGTTTCAGCCTCAGGCAGTGTCTGGAGGTTTGCATCCATTAGACTACTGTAGACAATCCAGCCTAAATAAACAAAGTGTGTTGGGTATCGGAATCCGTCCTTGGATCCTCTCAATTCTATTTTTTATAATGACAGAGAACGAAATTCTTTAGAATACAATGACTCTTCTCGCCCTAAATAACGCCGTACATTAAAGTAGTTCTTCCTGCTAGATACCATATGAATCATCGTGGCACCATTGAGGTCGAAACTCTGTTAAAAATCATTCTTGGATTGGTCATTGTTTGGCTTGTTCTTGAAATCCTTGGCATGGTCGTCCGAACAACACTGTGGTTATTAGGTCCCTTCCGCCCTTTGATTGGGTTGATTATCCTTGTGTTAATAGTCCTGTGGCTCATAGATAGAATATAGAGTTGTGTTCAGTCTGAATATTCCCGTTGCCGGTGAGGTCAAACAAGAAACCAATCAATTTACTCCATATTTGACCGATTTCAAGGTCCGTGAACACTTCACATTCGTTATCAAGCGATTTCAGAAAGATCGCGATAGGATTGACCAGATACAGAAACGCACCCGCCGGACACTTACCGGAATATCACCATTTGCCGTCAAAATTACCGGCATTGACTGCTTTCGCAATCCACCGAAGGGGAATGGGACAGTCGTGTATTTCGCTGTTGAAAGCCCCCAGTTACTCGATATTCACAAGCAGTTATGTGATGAATTTGGAACCGTTGAACCACTTGAGGGTGAAGAGTACAGCCCACACATAACAATTGCTCGGGGCAATAATGAAGAAACGATTGAGACGCTCCTCTCCCAATCCATCAAACCAATTACGTGGCAAGTAAAGCATCTGGAATTTTTTGATCCCGTTAAACAGGAACTACTTGGACAGATTGGATTGCCGATTTAGTCCGAAGGTACGCCTGCGGAGACTGCAATCCCTGTGGACACTGCGGTTGTGGCTGCAAAGCGCGTCGTCGAAACAGGAAGTCCCTGCCGCAAGGAACCGCCGAAGGCGGCGAGTAAGCGGGGGTAGTTCACTACAATTATCCTTCCGACAATATGCTGAACATAGCGTGAACTACCCCGCCCTACTCAGCGGCTGACGCCGCTTCCCTGAGGACGGGGCTT
>JBDGRB010000203.1:0-11356 GCA_042218485.1 Halobacteriaceae archaeon
CGTTCCGTCTATGGGATTGATACTAAAGGAACATTATCGTAATGGGAAAGAAAGGCATTTGAGGCGAGCCATCTGGGTTATAAATAATGAGTGCACCAGAAGAGGAGTTTTATTCCGAGGAACGGTGGGATAACTGGTTAGATAGACTACGCGAAGAAGACCTAGATCCAGAGGAGGAAGAATCCGCTCGATTACTCCTCAATCTACAAGATGATGTAGCCATAGCGATAGCGAAAATACTCAATGCATATGAAGAAGACGAAATCGACCAAGAAGAAACACTCGAAGAGATTGAGGATATCAGAGAAGTCGTGCTCTCCGAACCCGACATTGATGATGAAGATCTTGCGATGCTCGTTGATGGTGTACAAACGAGTCTGATGAGTGTGTTTTATTCGGCAGAACAATACGTCGCAGAAGGTGTAGCAAACGAAACAACTGCCGAGGAGTATATCACTGCAGCAGCAGACGCAGAGACAGAAGAGGAATTCGACCGAGCGCTCGGTCTCGTGGCATGTGCAGGAACCCAACTCATCGATGGTAAAGACCTAGATATGTCGATTGCCGAGGAAATCGAATATGGATATGTGACTGAATGGATTAATGGCCTTGATAGCCTTCAAAGTGCCCTCAGCGAGCCGGAAGTTATCGAAGAAGAGGATGAGGAGACTTGACTTCCTCCCACGCTGAAGCCATAGGCTTTCGTCTCGCAATACTGTAACCAACGGATTTTATACGTAAAGCATCATTATCTATATAGACCGTGCGATTTCGTGATGACGAACGGGCCGTCACCATACAAATAGGCGCGGTACTTTTCTTTGCCATCGTCGTAATTATCATTTCGCTTTATCAAGCCCAAGCAATCCCTGATCAAAACAAGGAAATAGAATTTAGTCACAATCAGCGTGTGCAAGACAGGCTTATTGGGCTACGGAATGCAATTTTACAAACAGCGGCCACAGGAAATAGTATTCCAACCTCAATTCCTCTGGGCACACGATATCCCGAACGAATTTTGTTTGTCAACCCCGCCCCACCAACGGGAAAATTGTTCACCAAACAATTAGGCAACAAATCGAGAGTGTGGATCACAAATGCAACTGCGAAAGATGCAGATGTACAAGAATACTGGAACGGTTCTACAATAACATTTCCGACAAAGGGAATTGTATATAGTCCAAGTTATTTCTATTATTCGAACGCGCCGACAACAATCTATGAAAATACACTTCTTTTTAATCAATTCGATTCCGCAACTGTAATGCTAACAGATCAGGAGCTTATTGAGGGGAATCAAATCAATCTCATTCTTATCAATGGAAGTCTGATGAAACAGGGGCGCAAGGCGACCACAGTCGATCTCGACCCGATCAGTGCACCAACAAAAACAATTACAATCAAAAATACCACGGCCCCGATTAATTTGACGATTTCAACGACACTTCCGCTCTCACAGTGGAAATCACTGTTGAAAGATAAACGGCAAGTACAATCGGTTCAAAAAGGACCAACTTCCGGGACGGTTACGATTCTCCTCAAACCAGGAACATATGAACTTGAAATTGCGATGATCGGTGTTGGGACCGATCAAATGAATGTGGAGGGTTATTATCTCCAAAATATAGCTGATAAAACACTCCAAACGAATGCTGCGGGACGTGCAAAAATCGTTGTCGAGGTGCGTGACCGATTTAATAACCCCGTCGCCAATGCATCAGTCACTTTTACGACTCAATATGGAACATTTGAAACCAGGACCGGCAAACCGATAAATGATGACGACCAGTCAGGCTCGACAGCAACCGTGACGACGGATAGTAATGGACTAGCAACTGTCTGGATCAATACTACCGGAACGTTAGGAAAAATTCTCGTACATACGTGTTTAGGAATGAGTTGTGATTCGGAAACTCGTGATGTATTGCCAAACAGAAAACAAATGACATTTGAAATAATAAGTACGGGAGGAGTGAACAGCGTCGGTCAGGGGGAGGCATCTACTATAATTTTCCTCGAAGATGCATATGGTGATAATGTTCGGAGTATAAGTTTCGTATTACAAAATGACGGTATTGCGCCCATTAATATAACGGGGATCCGGCTCCAGTATATCACGGTATTCAAAGACGGGAAAGTTATTGATGGTCCTGACGCAATTACCAGGATATCACTACGAACTGGCACCAGTACTACAGTAATTGATATCCCGCCCGCCATCGAGGGTGGAAAACCTCATATCTTCAAGAAATCAGTGGTCCTAACCTTAGTAGCGAATTCCGAATCCACGCTTACATTCACCTTCGACGAGCGATACCAACTCCGGAGTTCTAATGAATCACTTACTATTAGCGTTGAGATATATTTTGAGGGTGGATTAAGTGCAACGTATACGGTGTATTTGCACTGCAAAGATATGCAAAATGTTAACTGCGATCGAAGTGGTAGAGGAGGTCGGGGAAAACCGAACACGTCTATTAAACTCCACAGGCAGTTCGGAGTGAGTGCTTCGAGACATGACCCCGAGGTATTTCATAAGTATATTGATACTCAACTACCCCACCCTACTCGCTTGCGGTAACGCGCTCACTGCGTTGCTCCTTGAGGAAAGGGGACTCCGCCTCGACGGGAGTTGAAGTGAACTACCCCGCCCTCCTCGCGCCTGTGGGGCGCTCCTTGCGGATGGAGATGTAGCCTGTAAGCGTTAATTCATTAATTCCCAAAATCCATAATAGTAAATTTTCGTCAATTGACGAATGATATATCGACAAACCTTATAATCTGACACTAGTGTGTATACAGTAATGAAAACTGTTGGAATAGATGCCATAGAGATTTGGACAGGTAAACTCAAGTTAGATTTGCCAAATACGTTTGCATCGGCGAAAAATGATGATCCCGAGAAATATACGAAGGGATTAGGGCTGTATGCGAGTTCATTTCCCGATACCTATGAGGATATTGTAACAATGGGGGCAAATGCAGCGCATCGTCTCATGGAACGAAAAGGGTTGGATCCAGCAGAAATCGGACGGATTGATGTTGCAACAGAAAGTGCTTTCGACCATTCAAAGCCAGTCTCCACCTATATCGCTGGCTGTCTCGAACAAGTCTATGACTCCGATTTTCATCACGCTAACAAAGGTGAACGGAAATTTGCCTGTATTTCTGGAACACAAAGCATTGACGATGCATATAACTGGATTAAAGCAGATCGGAACCGAGGTCGCGGAGCATTAGTTATTGCGACGGATACAGCACTGTATAGTCGGGGCGATCCTGGCGAGGCAACGCAAGGCGCTGGAGCCGTTGCGATGTATATCAGTGAGGATCCAGATCTGTTGGAATTTCCGCCTGAGCAAGGATATGGGAGTGCAGATGAAACGGATTTTCTCAAACCCAATCAACAGTTTCCAAGTGTTGATGGTAAACGCTCAATACAAGTATACCTCGCTCGAATGCGAGAAGCACTCGAAGACTTCGAATCAATAAAAGGCAAAACCCATCCTGATAATTATGCATTTATCCCGTTCCACACACCGTTTCCTGGAATGGTCCGCAAAGCCGCAGTGCTTGGCTATCGACACATGATTCGGAACACGGAAATAGAGGATGCGCTAGCGGAATCTATTGGACGACAACCGCGATTCGAGGAGTTTGACGATCAAGAGGAATATGAAGAGGCAATCAGTGAATATGTAGATCGATTGAGTGAAACGGAGGCATACCAAGAATGGTACGAAGATGTAATTGAACCGACACTTGATATTTCGCGAAATGTAGGAAACTGGTATACTGGATCTGTCCACCTTGCTCGTGTGAGCGCCCTTCGGCATGCGCTCAAGAATAACAAACAAATACAGGGAGATCGAATGTTAGTCGCTTCCTATGGTAGCGGTGCTCAAGCCGAAATACATGAAGAAATAATAGCTGATAATTGGGAACAGGAGATCAAAGGTCTCAATATCGAATCACAACTTGAAGATCGATATGATTTGAGTTTTGAAGAATACGAAAATATTCATGATCGACATAATCACGATAAAGATATCGACATAGAACCATTTACCGTCCCTGAGGGTGAATTTATCTTCGATGGGTGGGGACGAATGAATGAACGAAAATATTCGTATATCGATTGAGAAACTAAATTGGGTTACAATATAGTGATTCATCCAACATCTCGAAGCAGGTCTAGCATTTGATCTAACTCACAGTCCGTTACTGCTAATGAATATCCATCTTTTTGAGCTAACAACGGAGCAAATTCCCAAAGCTCAGACTGATTGATACCATGCAATAAAACGGCATTCGGGGTCGGAATAACAACTCGCAACGCAACAAGTGGTGATTCACCCCGTGAAACATCTGTAAATACCAATGCGCGACTTGTGCTTCGTCCATATAGCCGATAGAACTCATCGCTGGAAAGTGACGTTATCGCTTCGATGCTATTAATAACCGTATGTCCGTTGATGTGTGAATGTTTACCCTCCTGTACTTCCGTCGCATCCAGAAGATCATAAAACTCATTTAGCGCTAATGGAGTTGTATATTCTTGGAGATCGAGGACGACATCACTTTCGAACCCAGCGGAATGGATACGAACATATTGGCGAATTCGTTCACCTCCCCGCTGTTCATCAAGTGTTAACAATCCCTGAACAAGACGTCGAATGATGCGAACACCGGGGTTATCACGGCGGCCACTTTCATAATCACTTATGACAGATGAGGAAATATCAAGTTCTGAGGCAAGCGCCGTTTGAGAAATATCGAAATCTGTTCGCCACTTTCGAAATGTTGCGCCAGGGTCCTCACTTAAGGTGATTTCTCCCGCAATTTTTTCACCCAATCTGTCCCGAGCCTGGGAATTATTTGACATACCTATATAGTCCAATTGAATCAGGATAAGATTAGTGCACTGGCTGTTGGGGAATACGACGGAAAATACCGGTAAGAAAATTACATATTTATCTACGTCTATGTTTTGATATGCCCTCTACGCTCGTTCATCTTGCTTTCGGTGGAATCATTGCAGTGAGTTTGCTTGGTAGGGCTTATAGTTTGCGTGCATTGTTTATTGTCCTAGTGTTTACGGCTATTCCTGACATAGATACATTTTTAGGACTCATTATTGTCGGTGGTCATCGGGCGATTTTACACAATCTTCTCCTTCCAGGAATCATTGCTGGCGGATTATTGTATGACACTCAGGTTGGCGACATCTCATATTTGCGAAACGCATTTGGCCCTGATAGCATCCGAATAGCCTGGGTTGGGCTTCTAGCAATGGTGCTTGGCGGTATTGGCCCGGATTTGGTTACAAATGGTGTGAATGTGTTCTATCCCATTCATGATCAATTTTACAAAATTAACGGAAAATTAGTCATCTCTAATCAGCAAGGGATTATCCAAACCTTTATCGAATTCTCAAAAGCAGGCGGGAAAACTGCTATTGGTACAACAAAGGACGTACACTACGGTACCGGTGTCGATCCAACGAAGGGGAAAGAACCCGAAAATATCGAACGAATCTTTCCAATTGTTCGGTCAGGAATGCAATTATTAATCCTATTTACGAGTGTGATGTTAAATTCAATTCGATTATGGGAGGATCGCTAGAATATCGAAACGAAAATCATGGTTACAATTCGGCCCTATACAACAGAAGATAGAGGAGAAATTTGGGAGTTAAAATCGGCCTTCGAACGAGAACTTGGCGCATTGGGATCAGACGACAAACGTCAAATGTATGCAGGTAAACTCACACCCGAATATAAACAACGATATTTGGAATGGGTTGAATTTTGTTCCTCGAAAAATAGCGAGTGCATACAGCTCGCTGAAGTTAAAAATGATGTCATTGGATATGGATTTGTGTTACCGGAATTATTAACGCTAATTTGGGACGCTGCAGTTATCAACGAGATTTATGTCACTGCATCGCATCGTGGAACAGGGATTGCAGATGCTCTATTGGAGGAATTGCTTGCTACAGCAAAGAACCAACAGTTACCGATACAACGAGTTGTCCTGGATGTCGATCAATCGAATGAACGGGCCCGACAATTTTACGAAAAGCATGGATTTGAACATTGGGGAGAAATGGTTGCGAAGGACCTAACGGACGAGTAAATTACCGACCCGTGTCGTAGCCGTTATGGGATCTCGGTTGGCGGACGATACTTAATGAGAGATTGCCAATAAAAGCTGACATACGAGATAAAAACATTATACCAATAGATACCCTACACGTTACCGATGACAAGTTGGACAGAGAAATATCGCCCCTCCTCGCTTTCGGAAATTCGGGGAAACGATAAAGCTCGCGATCAATTACAGGAGTGGGGAGAATCGTGGGAAGAGCACAATCAGGCCGTGATTCTCCATGGTAGTCCGGGGATTGGGAAAACATCAGCTGCTCATGCCTTGGCAGCGGATATGAATTGGGAAACCATCGAATTGAATGCCAGTGATCAGCGAACATCTGCTATTATCGAGAAAATAGCTGGCGAAGCTGCAAAGACTGGAACGCTAACGGAGGGTGGCGCCGGTCGGAAATTGATAATTTTAGATGAAGCTGATAATCTCCATGGAAATGCAGATCGGGGTGGGGCACGAGCAATTACAGAGGTTGTCAAAGAGGCCACACAACCGATTGTACTGATTGCGAATGATTACTATGAAATGAGTAATACACTTCGAAATATCTGTCAAGATATCGAATTCAGAGATGTCTCCAAACGGTCCATAACACCGGTCTTACGCGATATTTGTCGACGGGAAAATATCGAATTCGAAGAAGATGCTTTGGAAACGATCGCCGAGAAAAATAGTGGCGATCTACGAGCGGCAATCAATGACCTACAAGCAATCTCCGAAGATGACAAAGAACTAACGATCGAAGATGTAACCACTGGCGACCGAGATCGGACTATTGAGATTTTTGATTATCTCGATGGCCTCATCAAAGAATATTCAGCTCAAGAAGCCCTCGAATCGTCGTATTCTCTTGATGAATCGCCTGATGATTTAATCAATTGGATCGAAGATAACATGCCAAAGGATTACGAAGGTGCCGAATTAACACAAGCATACGAATTTCTTGCCAATGCGGATCAATGGCTCGGCCGAGTTCGTTCGACGCAGAATTACAGTTATTGGAGATATGCAAGTGATAATATGACGGCAGGTGTTGCTGCGGCTCGACAAAAGACGAAGGGAGGATGGACCCGTTATAACCCGCCCAGTTATTGGTCAAAGCTTGGTAGAACCAGTGGAACACGCAACACTCGAGATTATATAGCTCGCCAAATCGCAGAGACTAGTGGCGTTAGTATGGCAACTGCTCGACGGGAAATTATGCCACTCCTTGCAACTATGACGCACCATTGTCATAATAGATCACTTACCGTCGCTATGGCAGCAAAATACGATTTCGACGCAAAACATCTCTCATTTATTACGGGAAGTGGAAAAGATACCAATAAAGTCAATGAGATAATTACTGATGCCCAGCAGTTACGTTCCGAGACGACAACGACACAATCAGGGGATGCTACAAATGATCGATCGGAGAAAGAAAATAAGCAGGAAGAAATTGAAAACCAACTCGACACTTCCGAACCCGAGTCAGCGGCCAGTGATTCCCACGATGAAGACGAAGCGGATGACAATCAATCTGATTTAGATGAATTTTTCTAAAAGGAAATATTCAGGACAGAGTTACCGGAGATGATGGCCTCTATCAGTCGATGGCTGAGGGCTTCAGTCTTATCAATAAATAGGATATTTTTTGGCGTAATGGAGACATTCATAGTGTATGCGAGCAGCTGTACTAACGGAATATAAGGAACCCCTTGAAATAAAACAGCTTGAACAGCCGGATCCGGATCCACATGGAGCCGTTGTTGAAGTTGAAGCCTGTGGAATCTGTCGCAGCGATTGGCATGCCTGGCAAGGTCATGGTGAATGGGCAAATGACCAGGTCTCACGAGGGCAAATTCTGGGTCATGAGCCAGCAGGTGTAATTGTTAAAACAGGGGAGAATGTTACGAAGATAAGCCAGGGCGACAAAGTAACTATTCCATTTAATCTCGGTGATGGTGCCTGTAAATACTGCCAGACTGGGCATGGAAATGTTTGTTCAGATGGATTTGCCCTAGGATTTGAACTTGCAGCACCAGGTGCCTTTGCTGAATACGTCCATATTCCCCATGCTGATTATAATTTAGCTGAGTTACCGGAACAATTATCGCCAAAAATAGCTGCAACGTTAGGTTGTCGATTTATAACAGCATATCATGGACTCGTCCATCGTGCCGATTTTACCCCAGGTGATTGGGTAGCGGTTTTTGGCTGTGGTGGAATAGGGCTTTCACTGATCGAAATCGGCGATGCGCTCGGAGCCAAAATAATAGCCGTTGATATTCAAGAGAAAAAATTGCAGAAAGCAAATGAGCTAGGTGCAGATGAAACGCTAAATGCCTCCCAAACGGACGATATTCCAACACAAATATCGCAACTCACGAATGGTGGTGTCCATATCGGCATCGATGCTCTCGGTAGTCAGGAAACCGCTCATAATAGTATCCAGAGTCTTCGAACACGAGGTACCCACCTTCAATTGGGGTTGACATCCGAGGCCGAACATGGTCAAATATCAATCCCCAGTGATATAATGACCCAAAATGAATTGTCATTTGTAGGATCGCGGGGAATGCCCCCGACCGAATATGACGAGCTGTTTCGGCTCATAGAATCCGGCCAGGTGCGACCGGATAATTTACTAACGGCTGAGGTAGCTCTCTCTGATGTGTCCAGTCGTTTACAAGCAATGACTGATTATCAAACGACAGGAATAGAAGTAGTTACCGATTTTCAGAACTAGGTTTGCTATGCCACATCCTCTCGGATCCACAATGTGGCTGTGACAAGAGCGGTAAATAATAATACCCCTATACCGTAATGGGCAACGCTAATATAGGCTCCAATGAAGCGCAGCGTTTCAGGTGAAAATAACCGTGCTTTTGTCACCGTTAACGCTCCCAATATTACTTGGATGGGGAGCAATAAGACTGCCACCGCAACTGCCTTTGTCACCCGGTTTTTACTCCCAAGCCGTTTGTAGGTTACATAAAAAAAGTATAAAATCATGATACCAACGACCAACGCTATGAGTCGGTGAAACCATTCAATAAAACTAGCAAAATTGGCTGGGAACAACCCAAAAAAACTTCCATTACAGAGTGGCCACCGCATCCCACAGGTTAAATCCGCACCAACTTCCTTCGTATAAACCCCAATTAGTAGGAGGATAAAGGTTAATGTAGTCAAGCCAAATGAATACCGACGGAGATTCATATTCCATTATTCGTTTGGATCCTTCTAAATGAAATGATTCATTCCTTCGACGATTGTCGAATACTAATTCGACGGATTCGAACAGTTTTATACGCTCGTACCTACCACACCTTTCTATGGGACTTGATGAAGATGCACTTGACTATCACGCTGAGGATCCACCTGGTAAAATAGAAATTTCAACGACAAAACCGACAAATACTCAGCGAGACCTCAGTTTGGCATATTCCCCTGGTGTTGCCGCTCCCTGTCGACATATCGATGAGAATGAGGAAGATGCGTTTAAATATACAGCAAAAGGAAACTTAGTCGGCGTTATTTCGAACGGAAGTGCTGTGCTCGGATTAGGGAATATTGGGGCCCAAGCTTCGAAACCAGTTATGGAGGGGAAAGGAGTCTTATTTAAACGATTTGCGGATATAGATGTCTTCGATTTAGAACTCGATCAAGACGATCCCGAGGCATTTATCCAAGCAGTCTCATCGATGGAGCCGACATTCGGCGGCATCAATTTGGAAGATATAAAAGCTCCAGAATGTTTTGAAATAGAAAATCGGCTACGCCGCGAGATGGATATCCCCGTATTTCATGATGATCAACATGGGACGGCGATAATTAGCGGCGCGGCATTGCTCAATGCAGTCGAATTAATGGATAAAGACTTGGCCGAAGTTGATGTAGTTTTCTCAGGGGCCGGTGCGTCAGCAATTGCTACCGCTCGGTTTTATGAATCGCTTGGAGTCCAAAAGAGCAATATGATAATGGTAGACTCAAGTGGAATTATCACGACATCTCGATCGGAGGAAATTAATAAATTTAAGCAGGAATTCGCTCGCGATATTCCTGACGGTGACCTAGCTGATGCGATGGAGGGGGCAGATGTATTCGTTGGTCTCTCAGTTGGTGGTATTGTGTCACAAGAAATGATCCAATCGATGGCAGAAAATCCGATCATATTTGCGATGGCAAATCCGACACCGGAAATCGGCTATGAAGAGGGAAAACAAGCTCGAGATGACACAGTCATCATGGCAACTGGTCGGTCGGATTATCCGAATCAAGTTAATAATGTGCTTGGATTTCCATTTATATTCAGAGGGGCACTTGACGTTCGGGCAACTGAAATCAATGAAGAGATGAAAGTGGCAGCTGCCAACGCATTGGCTGAATTGGCGAAAAAAGATGTACCTGATGAAGTGGTAAAGGCCTATGGTGATCAGCCCCTCCAATTTGGTCCCGAATATATCATTCCCAAACCTGTGGATCCGCGTGTTCTATTCGAAGTAGCGCCAGCAGTTGCAAGTGCCGCTATCGAAAGTGAATCAGCACGAAAGGAAATTGACTTAGAGCAATATCGAGAGGATCTCGAAGCACGGTTGGGTAAATCTCGAGAGATGATGCGAATAATGATCAACAAAGCAAAGAGTAATCCCCAGACCGTCGCACTCGCTGATGGCGATGATGAAAAAATGGTGCGAGCGGCATATCAAATGCAAGAAGAGGGAATCGCCAAGCCTCTACTTCTTGGCGACAGAAACGAAATTACGACGATAGTTGGGGATCTAGGATTAGAGTTTGATCCCGAAATTGTGGATCCAACACAAGGAGATGTCGAAGAGTACGCCGAACACCTGTACCAACGACGGAAACGAAAGGGAATTACGAAAAACGAAGCCGAAGATCTCGTCTCCCGTGATCCAAACTATCTCGGAAGCGTTATGGTAGCCACAGACGAGGCAGATGCTCTCCTAACAGGCTTAACTCATCATTACCCATCAGCCCTGAGACCACCATTACAAATCGTTGGGACCGCACCTGATGCGGAATATGTAGCGGGTGTATACATGCTAACATTCAAAAATCGTGTCATATTTTGCGCTGATGCAACTGTCAATCAGGATCCTGAAACAGAGGTCTTAGCAGAAGTAGCACGCCATACCGCTGATTTAGCACAACGATTTAATATCGATCCCAAGGTGGCAATGTTATC
>JBDGRB010000224.1:0-11323 GCA_042218485.1 Halobacteriaceae archaeon
ACTAGTCTACCTGGAAGATATTCCTGTCCGTGGTTAAGGTTTGATTCTGCTGTGATTTAAAAAATCGGTCTCAATTTATTGCTTGCCAGTATTCTGTGGAAGCCATTGTTGCTTCGAAGGTAACGATGTTTTCTTCGATGGTAAACGAAATTTCCTGTGGAGACCATGGAAGCGCAGTTGCCATTGCATTGCGACTCTCCTGTATCGCACTTTCATTAGGGGTTCCTTTTTCTTTATCGAATATCGCCAATACAAGCATTTTCGTCGTTCCGTTATTTTCAATCACATTGCTTACGCGGGCAAGAAGGCCATCAACATCAACTTCGAGATACGTGTTACTAGCAACACCGTACGCTGATACGACCTTCCCACTTCGTTGCAATCCGGTTTTCAGCGCCTCACTTTTGCTCAGGGCGCGGAGGGCTGAGCCGGTATACGTTTCTAAAAGTCGTTTTAATCCCCGGTCAATTGAATTCGGGGTTGGCCGTTTTGGCCCAAACACGAGATGATTATCTCCGACAGCTACATCGCGGGTACCTTGAAAAAGTGTAAATCCAGCATGGCTACCTTGTTTCGCAAATCCAGTTCCCTCTTTACTTAGTTGGGATTCGAAGTATGATCGGTCTTTTGTGACACCTAACACTCGACCATATGCCACATGAGGTTGGACAGTAAAATCCAAGGCAAAGTTCGCATATTCGAACGGTAGTGAAACGCCCTCAGGATTATAGGTAACAGAGACTTCTGATTCAATTTTGGATCGAATGAGCCGGATTTGTTCGTAGTCAACAAAATCAAAACTCACAGGTGGTCGTCCCTTACCGTTTTGATCTGGATCATCTTCGCTTTTGTCTGGCCAAGGGAGCCATTTACTTGGCACATTCGATTTACCGATCGCAAATTGAGATGACTTATCCTCCAACAACCCAGTACACCCTGCAACCGAGGCTATAAGGCCAGTTGCTCCGGCCCGTAAAAGGTCACGTCTGGAGGGCATACTAACCGGTTTCTAATTTCTATCTATAAAGTTTTCGAAGATATTATCAAGTTTAGGAATTATATATTATATTAAATTTTTTATATTAAGAATTATTGTTACAGTGATAAAATAACCGATTAATTTGAAATAAATTGAATTTTAAAATTATCGTTCATCCCAGTTTATCCAATTATGTTCCCACCCTCCACGTGATTGTGCCTCTCTCGCTTTACGCTCTCGATCTTCTCGGGCAGTCCGATTGCGTTCGATAGCCCCATGTTCTTCACCCTCAACTAGTAGTGGATCAAATGCAACAGGGCCGAAATCTTCGATGAGGTGTCCATCCACATAGGCGACAAGTGTTTGATCAACACTACCCTCGGGCATTACAAGCCGCCCCTCATCCGCTAACTGCCCTAAAAGGCTCTGGGGTGGATCTGAAACGGCCGCTTCAATTAGAATCCGATCATATGGAGCATATCGCGGCAATCCGTTCGCTCCGTCCTTACAATCAACGAGAACATCTCGATATCCTGCTGCTGCAAGGTTTTCTCGGGCTTCAAGAACCATCTGTCGAGTGATATCAATTGCATGTACATGTCTACCGCCTGCGATTTCAGCGGCTACTGCAGCCGTATATCCAACTCCAGCGCCAACGATTAATACAGAGTCATTTTTATTGATTTTGAGCGCTTCGATGAGACGAGCCACAGTACTTGGGGCTAAAATGCGGGTACCTTTGTGGGTAAAGGCTTTATCTAAATAAGATCGATGTCCTTCATCGACAAATTCATGTCGTGGGACGGAACGAAGTGCTTTTGCTACCTTCGAACTTGAGATAGCATTCTTTGTCTCATGCTCCAGGCTATCGACCATGTCCGCCCGGAGCATTGCAAAGTCCATATTGATTTATTACAATTCCAGCCTAATCAATTAGTTGCGTTTGCCTTGATTGTATGATATTCTGTGTCATCCACCTGTTGGACCTCGACATTCCTGAATCCAGCTGAACTGAGCCACTCTTGAAATTCATCAAGCGAGAAGATCCGCTGTTCGCCTGATGTTACTAATCGCTCAATGCGCGTTTGTGTCGAAATAGACTCACTAACAGGTTCCAAAATTACGACGATACCATTGGATGTAAGCGCTGAGCCAATCTCCGAAAATATCGTTTGCCATGTTGATTTTGATTTTCCACACAATGGGGTCGTTATTACTACGAATTCCATATCTTGGAAGGGCATATTAGTATTAGGGGAATCTATCTGGACGATATCAACAGATGTCGGATCCAGAAACCGCTTACAGTATTGCTTTTGTTCTTCTTCAACGAGCATTACGACATCCTGTCCATAATGGTGGATCCGGTTTGCGAATGTCCCGCCTCCTTCGCTAAATAATACTATCGGTCCTTCACTCTTTTTATGCTCTAAAATGTGGTATATTGCAGTCAATAGAATGTCATTATCGATCGCTTCAATCGCTCCGAGAATGTTTGGAAGTGATGGCTTCTCGAATGATTTCCCATGTTTGACACATTCGGGAAATGTATTTATGGCATGAATAATATCGAGACTGTAGGGAAGGTTACCAATTGATCGAATATCTGTTTTGGTAATAAATCCAAGTAATTGATTCGTTGGTTCATATGTCCCATCAATATGTTCCACAAATCCCATCTTTTCTAACAATGTCACTAATTCTTTGATGAATACCGGATTAATATCGGTGGAGGCCTGTAACTCAGCAATTGTATCTGTTTCATATACAATCTTATCCAAAATCCCCACTTCTCGAGCTATCCATAATAATTGAGGCTTACTTTGCATGTAGCATTCTGCGGATGTAAATATCAAAAGGATTCTGCTTGAAAACTGGCCATGATAAGCTTCATAGCGGTAACAGTGCGGAATCCCATCCGTACTCGGGAAGGTTGGTTTACTCGCCTTTCATTTGAACAAATCGAACATAACCATGCGTTGATTGTTCTAATCTCCCGTCATCATGTTTTTCCCCGCGGACGAGTTCTTGTCGATAGGTCCCTATCGGACCAAGAAAAATTCCCCCAACTCGTAATTGATCGACAATTAGTTGTGGAATTGAGGATGCTGCGCATGTAAGATATACTCTATCATATGGGGCATGTTCTTCCCAGCCTTGATGGCCATCACCTTGTCGAATCGATATTTCTGCATATCCTAAGTTACTGAGCCGTTCTTTGGCTTCTGTGGCTAAGGTGTCTGAATATTCGACACTATAGACATTATCTGCACCGACTACCTCTGCCGTTACCGCTGCATGATATCCACAGCCAGTGCCGATTTCCAGTACTTTTGTATCATCCTCTAACTCTAGGAGGTCAACCATCTCTGCAACCATATGAGGTGCACTAATCGTTTGTCCTTCACCAATAGATAGAGGTCGGTCCTGATATGCGTGTTCTTGTTGGTTCTCCGGTACAAATTTATGGCGAGGCACAGCCCTCATTGCGGTAAGAACGTGTTCAGAAATATCCCGTCGTTCAAGACGTTGAATAAGTTTGTCACGTTTTTCTTCGAATGACATATCTACCAGGCTGACCAAGCGCTTGAGGTCATATCTTTTCCGTAGAGACGGTTAATATCCTTGGCTAACGCACTGTCGCCGTCGTGGTCTAGTTTACTCATTTCATAACCTGTTGCATCATCTCGGATATGAATACCCGTAATTTCGAATGTTTCGTCATCAAATTCCTCTTGTTCACCTACCGTGAACTCATAATCGCCTGGGACATAGATTTTCAAGCTACGAGATTTATCTTTTGATCCATTGTTTGGATGAATAGTGACGTTGATTGATATATTTCCAACTGCTCGTGTCCATAATGTGTCGACATTTCGGATTGGACTCTGTTCAGTTCGTTGTTCTGCCCCAGTTTGAAGGTCCGTAATGCGGACCTCCATAATTGCATCCTCTGTTTCAACAACAAATTCTTCTCCACGAGCGACTATCTCCTCAGGAGGCGCTTCGACGGTTGTTTTAAATGATTCTCCTTCCTGTGAAATAATAACGTCACGTTCAACTGTTGATTGCTCCGGAACCCGTTCCTTGTGGACATGATCACATTCCGTGCATCGAACCGTAGCTTGTTCACCATGGGTGGTGAGTATCTCATGACTCGTTTCTAGTTTCGGCGAACAGGCGGGACAGGTAAGTGCGACATGTTCTTCGCTTTGACTCATGGTATATAGGTAATAGGTGGCCAAGCCCTAAAAATTCGTTCAGTTTGGTGTTGGAAGTTCGATCGCTTCGCCATCGACAAACACTGATGGCTGGCGAAGAATTCCATCAAGATGGATCGGGGCTTCTATGTCGCCTCCAATACTTGCATCGTCACCGATAGCGATATGTACTGTTCCAGCAGCCTTTTCATCCAAGAGGACTGATCCGACGAGATCTGTTACCGCTATATTTGTTCCAATCCCTAATTCCGCAATATTGTATGCTGCATCCCCTACTTCATCAGCGGCTGCCTCTACTTGTTCTCGAATCTCGTCATCGCTGATGGCTGTCACATGGCCATCTTCGACTTCAAATTTTAGGTACTCCCCATCAAGTTTTCCATGGGGCATCATTGTACCATCGACAACATAGTTTCCAGATGCTGATTCCGGACTGATAAACACTTCACCAGCCGGTAGATTTGACATTTCCCCAGCATTATGAACAATTCCTGTGTCCCGCATCCATTCTCGTTTACCCACAGTAAACGTTATGTCAGTACCCTGGGGCGAAGTGACACGAACCTCGGAGGCCGTTTTGAGTTTCTCATACAAGAGATCACATTGATTTTTGATTGATTCGTAATCCGTATTGAGACCTGTTTCAAACACTGTTTCCGTGATTCCGGGGAGAGTCGCGACTCTGGCCCCCGCTTCATTGGCCTTATCTCGTGCTCGGGTATGGCTGAGACTTTTCGTCGTTGGAGCTAACACTACATCGACGTTTTGCATCGCCAAGTCCACTGGTTTGGGGGGCTCATTCCCATGTTGATCACCTGGAGGATATTGGAGCAGTATCGTATTCTCACTAATTTCTTTTCCAGCTGTATACAAAGCTTGACCAATAGATAATCGATCATCATCAGTTACGATTAAACACCGTTCATCAGATTGCAGATTCATACATTGATTAATTGCCGTTGAAGCCGCTTCTTCAAGACTCATATATTATCAATCTACCTTATATTAGTTAGAAGTTACATTTTTTATTGCTACTTAGATAACGGGGCTCGAATCTAAATATATCTCAGAATTATTGGCAAATGACCGAACAGAACTGTCATTTGATGAACCTCGAAACGGTTAACCCTATTGCGCTTCCATCTTCGAATATGCTTCAGGTAGGGATTAATGGATACGGGACCATTGGCAAACGTGTCGCGGATGCTGTGCAAGAACAACCCGATATGGAAGTAAATGGTGTGGCAAAAACTCGGCCCAATCATGAAGCAAAGCGGGCAGTCGAAAAGGATTATCCTCTTTATGCAGCCATTGAAGAGCGGAAGGATCAATTCAGCCAAGCCGGAATAGATATCGCTGGATCCATCGAAGAGTTAGTGTCAAGTAGTGATATTATTGTTGATGCAACTCCCTCTGGAGTTGGAGCCGAAAACAAATCACTTTATGAAAAGTATGATACTCCTGCACTATTTCAGGGTGGGGAAAGTGATGAATTAGTCGATGTGAGTTTCAATGCCCGATCGAACTATCAAGAAGCAACGAATGTGGAATATGTTCGGGTGGTTTCCTGTAATACGACAGGTCTTGCCCGACTGATTGCACCGCTGAAAGAGGCATATGGCATAGAAAAAGTCCGAGCAACCCTCGTTCGACGAGGTGGCGATCCAAGTCAAAGCTCTCGGGGGCCAATTAATGATATTCTACCTGATCCGATTCATATCCCTTCCCATCACGGCCCCGATGTCAATACAATTTACCCTGATATCGATATCGACACCTTGGGCTTGAAAGTTCCAGCAACCCTCATGCACATGCATAGTATCAATATCACACTCAATGCAGATCCCACAGAAGCTGATATTCGAAACCGACTAAGGAATGAAAGTCGATTCTTTTTGATCGATAAAACATTAGATATTGACGGGACAGGAGCCCTTAAGGAATTTTCCCTTGATCTTGGTCGACCCAGAGGTGATTTATGGGAGAATGCAGTATGGGCTGAATCAATTACTGTTACTGATTCAGATTTATATCTATTTCAAGGAATTCATCAGGAAAGTGATGTCGTGCCTGAAAATATTGATGCCATTCGAGCGGTCATGGATATAACTGGCGAAAAAGACAGTCGCCAGATAACGAATGAATCACTTGGCATTGGGATATAAGCAGGGTCGACACTGTCTGACTATTAGCATACAGCCGTCCTTTCCCAAACGTTTTGACACAGAAGTCTTTTCCTTCCTGAATTCCAATCTAATATATATGCATCCAGATGATCGAGACGATCCTTTTGATGAATTTTTTGAAGAAATCGAACGGATGATGAACAACATGATGAACGATATGCAAACAAATTACTCTCAAACATCCTCTCAACAGCCAAACACTCACATTGATATTCAAGAGTCAGAGGATTCGATTCGCGTGGTGGCAGATCTTCCTGGTGTCGAAAAATCAGATTTAGATATCCAGTGTAATGGTGAAGTATTATCGATTCATGCAACTGGACAACAGCGTGAATATTCGGAACGCGTTTCATTACCCACAACTGTTGACGAACATTCAGCGACAGCGAATTTCAATAACGGAATTCTTGAGGTAACCTTCGATAAGATGGATGATTCCGCAAATATTCACATCGAATGATGAGTCGTAGCTTTAATGACGCCGGCTAAGTCATCATAAAACCCGGCTTGATATTTCGTTTGTTCGTCGATTGTCGGCCTGGCATTTGTTTCATTGACAACGACCCGATCATTTGAGACAAGTAAGTCAACACCGAGAATTGAAATATCAAGTACTTGCGCAACCTCTATCGCTAACTCTCGGAGTCGATTGGGAAGTTCTACCCCAACAGCAGTCGCACCTCGATGAACGTTGTGTTTCCATCGTTCGCTATCCGTTGATGATGGAAACGTCCGTTTTACTGCGCCGACATATTTCCCATCAATAATCATAACCCGATAATCCGTTGCGTTTCGAATATATTCCTGTATCAAATATGATCGATCGCCTGTTGCCCGCCAATCATGAATTAGATTGAGATAATCAATAATTCCTAAAAATGAATCCAAATCGTGAGCTTTTGTCACGCCAATTCCTCGGGTCGTAGAATTTGGTTTAATTACGATTGGTGGCTGGAGTTTTTCAAACGCGGCAATCGCCTCTGCTTCCTCGATCGGGTTCGATACATATACTGTTCGAGGAACGTCAATATTTGCTTGTTCTAATTGAGTGAGAACACCGGCTTTGTTTCGCGAACACAATACATCTTCCTGATCATTTACCCAGGGGACATCAAGTAACGTATCAATTACTTTACCTTCCATAATCCGGCCTGGGTAAATATATCCAACATCAATATCGGCGGGCAAAATGTCAGGTGACTTAATATCCAGTGTTTGTTTCTCATATGGAATATGAAAAATATCGATGTTACGCTCTGCTAATGGGTCTTTGATCCGCTCAAATGTTTCAGATTTGTTGACGACTGCAAGATTCACCATATACTCTATGGATGATATCAGACCCAAAAAATCGGCCGGTAATCGATAATCGGAGAAAGTAGAAAAATAAATTACTGACGTTGGGTGATTTGACGTTCGCCACGCTCTACAGCAATATCACACGGGGGTGCGATTTTATTGTATGCACGTCTGAAAGCCTCTTTACCAGTAGGAGCGTCATCTACTTCACACCAAAGTGTGAAAATTTTATCTCCTTTCTGAACGCGAGCAGCGGTTCCAACAGGCGTTCCAAACGCTTGGCGCATACCGTCAGATACGCGATCTGCTCCAGCCCCAGTCGCTTGTTTATTTTCTCGTAGCACATGATGGGGGAACTTGCGGAGAATCATTTTATATTCCTCTTCACCCAGATTTTTGATTAAATATCGATTCGCACTCAATCGTGAAGCTTCAAGGGCACCGTGTCGAATTTGACATTCTTCTTCGGCAATAAGGCTCATTTGAACGGGATAGTCATCACCGTCCGCATCTTGGTCTCCCATATTATGCTGGGCTATTTTCGATCCAGGGATCCCAGTAATATATTCACGACGAGTATACGGGGGTTTGCTAATTTCCCGATACATTGACGCAGGTTTTTCCGGCATAGTTACTATATGAATCTGAGGGTAATCGTGGGAATAAACCCTTCGATGCATACCGACTATAGAAACTAATTTTATGGTTAGTACACAGGCTAAATTCCAGTCTATCTTTTAGTGAATCGGTGCGCTACCCCTGCACGCGAGGCATCTCTGCTCTTCGGGGCGGAGAGGATATCACTGATCGGAGACAATATCAGCGACAAATCGTTCTGGAAGATATTCCCGCATCTTCGTCGGCAGTAAATTAATAATTTGAAGGGCTAAATCGGGTAGCCGTTTTCGTACCAGAGCGTAGACACCTGAAATAATAACTAATCCAATGAGGAAAAGTTGTAGTGTTCCAGAAACAATCACTATCCCTGGGAGAGCAACAAGCGTACATACGATGAAATCCTCTGGGGCACCATCATATCGAATTAACCGGCGTGGATAGTACCATTTCCTTTTAAAGTGATCATATACAGCTCGGTTCGACATTTCTTCCCAGGGTTTTAGTTCAAGTCCACCACCAAAAATATCCATTCGAGAATGGATTGCAGCAGCATTAACGAAAACACCGAGACTAATTGTAATTACTGATGGGAAAAGGAGGGCGATGATCCCAGTTATAACGCCAAACAGCGTATAGTATGTCGGGAAATGTAGTGTTCGCCGATGATCGGCATATAGATCGAGGTCAGGGAAAAACCCTCCAAGAAAACCCGCTAGAATAGCCTGATTGGCAAATTCTGGGAACAGTACCGACACTACTGCTCCGAATAAGAGGCCCACAAAGGCATGCGTCGTCGCCATCATAGTTATAGTTATTTAATATCCCAACGTTCAAACGTTTGTCGTAGGGCTGTTCCTGTTTGATAGAAACTACAATATTTGCGTCACCACAGCGTCGGATCCAAGCCCTCATCCTGTTTTTCCAAACGGTTATCTTTGGCTCCTTCATTTATGGACTTGCAATCGGGGCTCCCAGTGTTATTGTAAATGCCGTTATTGCCCTTGGTGTAACATTTATTCCAGCATTGCTTCAACGAGATTGGAAACTTCGTCTTAGTCCAAGCGTAACGCTATGGTTAACGCTTGGTGTTACTTTACATACGATCGGGATGCTTGGTTTATATGATTTCATAAACTGGTGGGATACATTGACGCATTTTACCTCCGGAATGCTTGTCGCTGGAACTGCATATACAATCATCATTGCATTTGATAACCAAACATCGAAGTTATATTTTCCACCGTTGTTCGTGAATGCATTTGTACTGATCACAACCTTAGCCTTCGGCGTTAGTTGGGAAATTCTGGAATTCATCGGAAGAACACTTGCTGATGCCCTCGGTTTTGATCCGATTCTGGTTCAATACGGCCTGAGTGATAGTATTACTGATTTAATTGTTGACGCACTGAGTGGTGTCATCATTATAATCGTGGGTCCTCACACCCTTTCTTCTCTGATACAAACTATTGATTCATGGTTGGAGGAACACTTTCAGGAAAAAATCAAACAAATGTGAAAATAAGCTAATATTATAATTTCGAATTTTCTAGAGTGAGCACCGAATTTTTAAAATAGCCCGACGGTAGTCAGATTATTAAATATTATCGAATATTTAATTTGAAGATTTTACGTCATGTTTAATCGTTAATTCTGTGCCCTTATACCGAATTACTATTTTGATCTCGTTTGCATCGTCTGGGACTTGGAAGGTAAGTGTGCCATTCGTGTTTGTTTCCCCTATTCGGGAATTATTTAGAAAGATTTGAGCATCTTCTATGGCGGACCCATTCTTTGTAACTTTCACTGTAACATTTTCACCTTGAACGACATCCCCGAGTAATGATGCATTTAAGGCATCAGTTTGTTCATTTCCTTTTTCAGCAGGTGCTTTTTCCTTGTTTTGCTTATTTTGCTTACTTTGTTTGTCAGTTGCTTGGTCCCCTTTAGGATTGATTTCAACGTCAGTTCCAGATTGGCTGATAACTGGTTTCAGTATGTACATACCACTTTTTCCAGCCTTGAAAACGGAAATATCAAACACGAAGTCAACAGATTCGTTTGGACTAACCGTGAATTGTGTATGAATTTGAAGTTTCCTGCTCGGTAGTTTCACATTAACTTGACTGCCGTCTTTAAGCGTCGCGTTAATTTCACTCACATACACAAACACAGTGGTATATGTTCCATTTGGTACAGAAAATTGCCCTAACAACGTCGCGTTCTTTCCTTGGTATTGTGTCAAGTCAATTGTTTGATCATCAACATCACGGATGACCCATCCAGCTTTTTCATTAGACTCATCTTGTGCACTGCCAGTTGTCGTCGGAGTATTCGTCGTCGGAGTTGTTGTCTCGTTTGTGACGTTCGTTTTCGGTTTCAGCCCGACTTTTGTGATAGTTACATTGAGGTGGGCAAAATCCTCGATGGCGTTCTTTTCATCACTTATATAGAACTGAATTGTTGCATCTCCTTGATCAGCAGAATCTTGAGTGATATCGTTATTTTGCGTGGCAGATTGGGTTTGTGTCGGCGTCGCCGTCATATTGGTAACGCCTCCAGCACAGCCGGCCAATACTATCAATGTCGCCGCGAGGATCGCTTGTATTGTGCGCGTCATGTTTCAGGTGTATATATTAGGTACAGGTATTTTAATCAGAAAGGTCGTTAAGCAAAGTTTCGATAAATTCTAGGTGAATTAATCCGAATTAAATCCGATTTTTCAGCTCGATCACGACGTATTGATCTCCAATCCCCCACCAATACTTTCCGAATTTTGTTGCCACTCAAGCTCTAATTCAATGCTAATTTCTCCGGGGCCTGTACTGCTGCCCGATTCTCGCTCAACGTCGATTTCAAATGTCGATTGTTCGGGAGGATCAATCGTTACTTCTTGATCACCTGCAGTTAGTGTAACTTTTTCTCCCTTTTGGAAAGCTGTCGCTAGTGACTGCAGATAATCCGAAATTTCTTTACGACGATATGTCCGTTCGGATTTAAAAAGCACCTCTTCGGTCATATAT
>JBDGRB010000307.1:0-11063 GCA_042218485.1 Halobacteriaceae archaeon
GACGTGCCCGAACTCGTCTGGTATTCGCTCAACAGAGAAGAGATTGATCAGGTTGACTATATTTTTCTCTCACACTTTCACGCCGATCATACGTTAGGTCTTCGGACGGTACAACCACTTGGCCTCGAAGAAATCCCGATAACAGATTTCATCGGAAAAACACCGACGCTGGTGACAAGTGAAACAACATATGAACGCGCAATTGAGGCTAATGACGTGTTCCGACTGCTTACAGATCAGTGGGCTGATATTACACTGCTTGGTGACGGAGAATCGATACAAGTGGGCGATCTGGAACTAACCCATATCGGTGCGGAGATCGAGAAGGGAGAAGAGAATGCTATCTCCGGATTTCTGTTCAACGATAATGGAACAAACGTGTTTATCTCACCGGATGAAAACAGACACTTTGAGTTAGATCAACTTCCAGATTTAGATCTCTGGATTAAGGAAACCGGATACTTCCGACGGGGACCAAATGGAGAGTCACTCGTTACCGAAACGGCAGAAGAAACGGGATTACAACATGAAATGACATTTGAGGAATCAATAGAACAGGTACGTAAGGTAGAACCATCTCGAACAGTATTCACCGAAATAGAGGAGTTATTCCGGCGCAGTTTTGATGACTACCAGCGACTGGAAGAAGAATACACAGATTTAAACGTTCAATTTGCTTTCGATGGCATGGAAATACACGTAGAGTAGTACGATTCAAAAATTAAATCGATACTCAAGTTACCCAAACTATCTAAGAAATTAGTAACGCATCCTCGGCCGGCCCCAATAGTATAATCTCTCCTATTTGAGATGTGTCAGTAAGTATATTTGAGAGATGATTGGTGAGGATTTTCACTGATCCGATTTGTCTCAAAATTTTGAGTAACGGTATAACGTTGTTAATTCCCTTCGATTAAACGTTCGAGTTGCTCTGGAGGGACCGCCCCTCGTGCAGCATAAGAATCATAGACAAATGTTGGGACACCAGTGACACCGGCTTGTTGAGCCTGATTAAATTTCTCCCTGAGGTCGCTCCGATTCGATTCATTGCTGATTGCCGATCGAATTTCCTCTCCATCCAAGCCGACATCGTCAGCGATCCTAGCTAATACGTCAGCGTCGCCAATGTCGTTTCCATTGATCCACAACGCTTCAAAAATGGCTTCATCGAAGGCTAGCCATTTGTCAGAATATTTGCGGTCTACATACAGCGAAGCAACCTGGGCGTCGAATGAATCAATCTTATCCGGCAAATCGTCCAATGAAAGCATCTCATCAGCACCATATCGTTCCTTCAATTTAGCTACGTTCTGACGGACTTGATCAAAATACTCCTCATCCTTGCCGTCATTAATTGAGTGATCAATTTCGCCATCAGGACCGCGTTTATGGCTCCGGAGATCGAATGGATGCCAATCGATAGTAAGGTTGTTTGTTCGAGTTTGTTGGTACTCTTCCAGGGATTTCCGACCGAGATAACAAAATGGACAGATGTAATCCGAATAGACGGTAATCGTGTTGTCTTGGCTCACAACATTATAGTGGGATATGAGAGTGGATAAGGATACTGATAGGAGAAAATATTATTGCACCACCGATTCACTCTTAGATCCCTTAAAAAGAGATGCGAATATATTCAAGTTATTTTCAGGATCTTGGCATTTGCTGTCTGTTATTTTAGGAAGCTATGCTTAGTTTTGAATGCGTAATGGTAGCATGACGATCTTTCCCTCTGGTATTCGGATAGCCTTCAAAACGTACACGTCATCGAGATACGGTAACAGATTAATCAGTCATATGCGGTGATCCATTATGTCCGATAATAAATCAAACAATTCCTCACCCAAGACAACTGAGCAATTCGATAATCAGGCGAGCGAAGAGTATGAGGAACTCCTTGCAGAGCGAATGAAAGAATTCGATGCTGAACCTGTGGATCCAGACGAGGATGGTGGAATAGTATATTTCGATGTCGATCGTCGAGATTTCATGAAGGCTGGCGCAACTGTTGGGGCTTTGGGAGCCCTTGCTGGTTGTTCTGCGTTAATGGGTGGGAATGAGCAAGGCCAGAATAATAACCAAACACCAGCAAGCAGCGATCATTACGTCCCACCAGGTGAACACGATACCTATTATGGTTTCTGGAGTGGAGGTCACTCAGGTGAACTCCGAATAATCGGCGTCCCATCAATGCGGCCACTTATGCGGATTCCGATGTTCCAACCGGAAAGTGCCCGTGGATGGGCACATGATGAAAAATCGACACAGATACTTAAAGAGGGACAAAGTGAAGACCTCCGAAAGAAAGGCGGTCACTTTATGGGTGACAGTCATCACCCAATTCTTTCAGAAACTGGCGGTGATTATGATGGGAAGTACGTCTGGATTAACGACAAAGCAAATGGACGGATGGGACGAGTCGATCTAAAATATTTTGAAACCGATGCCATTACAGATATCCCCAATATGCAGGCCTGTCATGGATGTGCCGTTCAAAGTCCCGATACGAAATATGTGTACGGTGTCGGAGAATTCCGAACGCCAGTTCCTAACGATGGCACAAATATCGGGGATCCAAAAAAATACTGGTCAACGTTTACCGCACTAAATCCTGAATCGATGCAGGTCGAATGGCAGATTCGTGTTTCGGGTAACCTCGACAATGCCGACAGTGGGAAAGAAGGACGCTGGGCTTTTGCAACGGGCTACAATCGAGAACGCGCCTTTAAGATTGGTGGGATGACACATGACGACCGTGACTATCTCAAAGCTTTCGATATACCTCGTATAGAAGAACTCATCAAACAAGGCAAAGCCAAAGAAATCAACGGAGTGCCGGTACTCGACGCACGTATTGAATCCGATCTTGAAAAAGGGACGCGACCTCCTGTTCGCTATATTCCAACACCGAAGAGTCCACATGGATGTGATGTAACGCCAAGTGGAAAATATGTAACTGCGAGCGGGAAATTATCACCCACAGTTACTATTGCCGATATTAGTAAACTCGATGCGACCGATAAAGCAGTAACAACTGATCCTGTTGTCGGTCGACCGAAAGTCGGACTTGGGCCATTGCATACCACGTGGGATGGTCGAGGACATGGCTATACGTCGTGTTTTATCGATTCAGTCATCACAAAGTGGAATATTGAAGAGGCAGTTAATGCAAAAGAGAAATCGACGAAACCAATCAAAGGCAAAGTAGACGTCCACTATAATCCTGGTCACGTCCAAGCGGTTGAGGCCGAAACGGTAAATCCTGCTGGCGATTGGCTTGTAACATTGAACAAATTATCGAAACAACGATTTCTGCCAGTTGGTCCACTCCAACCGGATAATGACCAACTTATTGATATTAGCGAAGACAAACCAGAAACAAAGACTGGTGGTATGAAACTTGTGGCTGACGAACCGGTATATCCCGAACCCCATGATGCAGTATTTGCCCACCGAGATAAAATTTCACCGCGGCGTGTCTGGGATAAATCAGATTACAAGGGCGAGAAACCATTTGTGAAGGCAGATGACTCACGGGTTGAACGGACGGGCGATAAATCAGTCCATGTCTATACCTCAGCCGTACGGAGTCATTATGGTCTGCGTGACTTTAAGGTCAAAGAAGGCGACGAGGTAACAATGACCGTAACGAATGTCGAATCAGTTCCTGATATGATTCATGGCCTCTGTATTCCTCGCCATGGGATCAATCTCGCGATTACACCCCAGGACACCCGCGAGGTGACCTTTACTGCTGATGAGCCAGGCGTCTACTGGATTTACTGTACGTACTTCTGTAGTGCGCTCCACCTCGAAATGCGTTCACGTATGATCGTCCAACCACGGGAAGACTAACTTAATAAATACTAAATCCCATATTCCCATGAATTGGCCGTCATTTAATGACTTTCGAGAGGTGCGACGGGCTCTACCAATTATAGCTGCTGTATTATTCGTTACAGCGTTGTTTTTCCCGATGTGGGTTATCGAAGTTCATGCAGTTCAATATCCCAGCACTACACTGTATGTGAAGGTGTTTGCCTATCCACATTTGGCAGGTGACTATCATGAAATGTATATGCTGAATAAATATGTCGGATTTCACTATCCGGATCCTGTTTTTTGGGATCCAAACTACAAAGTTCGAGAAGGAGCGGTTAATGTTCCTGAATGGTCATTGGGTCCAGTTGCCTTTGTTGTTGTATCTGCATTGAGTCTATTTGTGGCTATTGCTCCAACAGTCGAAAAACTCAAGAAAGGAATTACAGGACAACTAATTGGAACAATACTTGTCTTTGGAATTATGCTTGTGGATATTCAGTATCGACTATATCAAATGGGTCACTCACTTGACCCCGATGCTCCAGTCATGGGGGTAAAGGGATTCACACCTCCGTTGATTGGTCGATATGAAGTGGCAAATATTACAAGTTATTCGTATTTCGGAACCGGAGCGGGCATAGCAATCCTTGCTATTGTGTTGTTGGTTGTGGCATTCTATTACCGAAATAAAGCCGTCACATTCGGTGATCTTCCATATCGATTTCTCAGTCGGATCGGGCTAAAACGAAAGAAAGAAGACAGTCAGTCAGACGCCCTGTCTGATGATATCAAAGGAGATTCAACAAAATCAAATAAATAACCATGTCTCGGTGGATTGAGTATGGATTTGCGTTTGTTGGAATAACGATGCTTCTCACAGCAGGTGTTTTGGCCGTTGTAGGTAGTGGATCCAGTACCCGAAGAATAACCACAACGGATCACGATAAATTCAGTTTCAATCCACCAGTTCCCCGCGAATATACATTTAACGCAGATCCGACGGAGTATTCGAATGGGACAGCCTATGTTGATGAGAAACAGTTTAGGACAATACAGCAAGCGCTTACCGCTGCGGAGCCAAATGATACGGTTCGACTCAAGGGATGGTTTAATGCTACACCAGTTGTAAATACAACAGGAATAACGGTAACGAGTGTCGCTGGCCACCGAGCAGTTATAAATGGATCCGCTGAAGGAAATGTACTCACGATAAATGCTGCAAATGTGACGATTGCCCACCTCTGGATCCGCAATTCAGGATATCACCCCGCTAAAAACGATGCTGCGATTTGGGTTGACGGCGATGGGACACGTGTTGTGAATGTTCGGTTGACTGAATTTACCTTTGGTATTTGGCTGAATGGGGTCTCCGGCGCTTACATAGCCAATAATACCATTGTTGGTCGCGAACGTATTCATCCCCTAACAATGCGAGGGAATGGCATTCAGGTTTGGAAAACGACTGATTCTGTCATCGCACATAACCGCATTACTGACGTCCGAGATGGTGTTTATTATTCGTTTGCTTCCCATGTTACAGAACGATACAATATTTTGTGGGATCTCCGCTATGGGACCCACTATATGTATTCTGATGATTGTACCCTTCGGAAAAATATCGCATTCAATAATGACGTAGGTTGGGCACTCATGGTTTCGAATCATCTCCGCATTATTAACAATGTCGCATTTAATAACACCGGCCGGAGTGGTCACGGGATTCTCATGAAGGCGATAGATCACAGTATTATTCGTGGAAATACTGTCGTTGCGAATAAGAATGGATTCTATATCTATAACTCCATCAATAGTACAGTTACGAAAAATCTAATATTAGCAAATACGGTTGGCATTAACTTTCAGGCCGGAAACCGCCGGACGCAAATTGTCAGCAATACCTTTGCACGGAACGATCAGGAAGTTCATATCGTCGTTTCACGATTGCTCGCATGGAATACTAGTCATTATGGAAATTACTGGGGGAAGGCACGGACTGTTGATATTAATGGAGACGGGATCAGTGAATTGCGGTATCGACCTGCTGGTCTTGTGCAGGACCTGATACAAGACCATCCCCAGATAATTATCTTTGCTCGAAGTCCCGCATTTGATGCGATACGGCGCGCTCAAAAATCATTTCCCGTGATCACCTCGGATGGGGTCGTTGATTATTATCCGTTGAGTACGCCAACCATGCCGTGGCGACGGTGGTATCGAGACGGTCAACAATGGACATGGTGGCGAAATTGGGAACCAAAAGATGGTGAAAATATATGACAACACCAGCTATCAATGTTAGACAGGTCACGAAACAATATGGCGACATAACGGCACTCGATAATGTATCCCTCTCAATAGAAAAAGGGCATACATTCGGACTATTGGGAACCAATGGTGCAGGAAAATCAACATTGTTTCGATTACTTATCGGTCATATTACCCCTGACTCCGGGCAACTCGAAGTGATGGGACATGACGTTGGAACAATGGGCGTGTCTATTCGAAGCGCAGTTGGCTATCTTCCCGAACGAGCTGGATTTCCTGATAATCTCACAGCGACCGAAGTGCTCCGTTTTCATGCTCGAATGCATGGGCTCTCCAATCGGGATCAGCGAATTATAGATGTCCTCCAACGTGTGGGTATCGGTGACGCAGCGAATCGACGGGTTGGAGGCTTCTCGAAAGGGATGCGACGACGACTTGGACTGGCCACTGCGTTACTTCCCCGACCTGATATTCTCCTTCTCGACGAACCCACTGCTGGACTTGATCCACTGGGAATTGCAGCTTTTCATCGGATAATATCTGATCTCCGTTCCGAAGGTGATCTCACTCTCCTTTTGTCCTCACACGCATTTTCAGAAGTTGAATTACTCTGTGATCGTGTTGGAATTCTCAACGACGGAGAAATGCTCGCGACGGGCCCGCCAACAGGACTTCGAAGTCAGGACAACAGTGTGATAATTCGAATACGAGTGACCGAAGCCATCAAACCGGAATCTATCGACGACCTCGCCACAAATCACAGCGGTGAAATGAGAGGGACACGCGGTAATATTGCTATTATCGAATGTCCATCAAAGAATGTACCAACCTTGCTAGAGACTCTGATTGATGAGCCCACTGTCACGGGTTATGAAATACAAGACGCTAGCTTAAAACAGGCTTTCCTTGAGGAGGTACTCGCTACATCGGAGTCTGAATCGACGGAAACAATGACTACGACGAATTAATACATGTCAGATACAACAGCCAGGGACAACGAAGAGCCCTTGGATGACAAAGCAGGGACAATGGATAATCAAAATAGATTTGAAGCTATCATTATCAAATCAGCCACAAAGTACTTTCGACAATTGAGTGGAATGGCATTCCAGGAATATCGACTATCGCTCCGTAATCGGTGGGCAGTCGGCTTAACAATTTTATTTGGAACATTTGCGATATTATTACTATTTTTCGGCGGATCCGACATCGGAACCATGCGGATCGGACCACTCATAGCAAGTTTTGGTTCGCTTGCAACCTATCTCGTTCCGCTTGCTGCCCTCGCGTACGGCCATACCATCGTGGTTGGAGCAGACGAACAAGGATGGCTCGATATGTTATTTGCATTACCAACTCCGCGATGGATAGTGGTTCTTGGAAAATATCTCGGTCGGGCGGGAACATTAGCTGTCTCAATTGCGATTGGATTTGGTTTTGCTGGTGTCTGGCTTGGTCTGCGATATACGGTTGGGTCAGGTCTGGATCTGTTCGCATCCTTGATCTTCTGGACAATTGGTCTTGGACTTGTATTTCTGGCTCTGGCTACACTGGTTTCAGTTCCCGTTACACAACGTACGCATGCACTGGGGATCAGTCTCATTGCTTGGCTTTGGTTTGTGTTAGTTCATGATCTCGTTGCGCTTGGTATTGTTACCATGCTTGGCCTTAGAGGATGGGCGCTATCACTGCTAGTTTTACTGAATCCGGTTGATATATTTCGAATTCTTATCCTCCAAAACGCTGGTGCTCGGGGTGCCCCATTCACTGCTGTGTTTGCCGAAACCGGGCTATCAATGCCGATATTGATTGTCGGTTTGATTGCCTGGATACTCGTTCCAATTTCTCTTGCCGCTTATCTCATCCAATATCGACAAGTGTGATTGGTAGTTCACTTGGTATTAGCGTCATAATTCTTGTTCGTCAGGAGTCCACTGTGTCCGAAAAACTCACGACCGTTATCAAGAATATTTTCTTTGGAATGTAAATTAATCTCGAATACAAGGAATATAGATATAATGATATGAATAACGGACAGGCAATGGCTTTATTAGGACAAAATTATATGTTCAGAAAGGTGAGCAAGGAAATTTAACCTCGCATCTTTTTAGTAGTGGATATAACCATTATGAATATCTTGGTCACGGGAGCAACTGGATTCGTTGGATCCTCACTTATTCCCTCCCTTGTTGAGGAAGGCCATACAGTCAGGGCAATGACCAGGGATGTGGCTTCGTATGATCAACCTGATGATGTCTCGGTTGTTGAGGGCGATCTTCTCAAACCATCGACACTCGATGGCGACTTCGAAGATATCGATGTTGCTTATTATCTTGTTCATTCACTTCAGACAGGCAAAGATTTCGCCGAACGGGATCGTGAAGCCGCTCACAATTTCGCCCAAGCGGCGAGTACAGCAGATGTTGACCGTGTTATTTATCTTGGTGGACTCGGTGAAACGAGTGGAGAACTTTCCGAACATCTCAGTTCTCGACGTGAAGTCGAAGCGATTCTTAAAACAGGCGAATATTCGTTAACCACGCTCCGAGCGGCAATTATCATCGGGCAGGGGAGTTCTAGTTTTGCCATGATTCGACAACTTGCTGGCCGCCTTCCGATCATGATCACACCAAAGTGGGTTCGAACGAAATGTCAACCGATAGCCATCCAAGACGTCATCGCATATCTGACTGGTGTACTCGACGTTCCAAAAACTGCAGGTGAAACCTATGAAATTGGGGGGCCAGAAGTCCTCACCTACGAGGAGATTCTTAAAAGAACAGCGAAGCAACTCGGGAACAAGCCAATTATTATTCCCGTTCCAGTTCTGACACCGAAATTATCTGTCTACTGGGTTGATCTGGTAACCAACGTACCCAAATCCGTTGCCCACCCCCTTATTTATGGCCTTAAGAATCCAGTCGTAGTCACTGATGATCGCATTAGGGATCTCGTGCCCATCGAATTGACCCCATTCGATCAAGCTGTTACGAACGCACTCGAGAGCTAAATCCTGAACTTTGTACCCCCTAGGAATTATTTTTCCCCCCTCTTCCTCAAGGATCCCCTAGTTTTTCGTGCAAAGGAAATTCAGTTTGGTACCATTTTACAAAAATACCCCTTCTACGCGAGGATTCAAACATGGGTTAGTTATTTAATGGCATAATCGGTTCGCGAATCGATGAAACACATCATCTAATGAGATTGTCATATAGAGGGAAAAACAGGACAGAAATTGGTGAAGAAACATTTATTTTTATTCCACGCAGTGCATGTCCTATGTCGCCACTTACCGAATCAGGTGCTGACCTCGGACTGGCTGCCGCAGTTGCATGGGGGATCTGGGCACTATTTGTCCGACTCGCTGAACAGACGGTGTCACCAGAACTAGTTGTCATCATATCCTACAGTACGGGAGCGCTCATTGCTCTTGGGTATTTCTTGCTATTTTCTGCACAAGTGAGTGTCACAACCGTTGGCGTTGGCTTTGCAGTAGCAGCTGGTGTTGCGAGTGGTATTGGATCGCTTCTGTACTATATTGCCCTTAAAGTAGGTGATGTTGGCGTCGTGAGTACCTTGACTGGGCTGTATTTCGTTGTAGCAACGGTATTGGGAATTGTCATATTGAACGAGGGGGTTACTGCTCGAAAAGTAGGAGGTATTGTGATGGCGATGGTGGCTGTTGTACTTCTCATGCAGTGATTTCTGACGATGAAGAAAAATTGTCAATAACTAATCAAGTAACAGTTGGATTCACATCTTGTTACTCTATAAGGGGATATATAAAAAACGAAATTTTTCTACAAATAGTCATTAATTCTATAGGAAAGGGCACAGTTATATATCCACATGGATCTACAATCAGACTATACTGGAAGCGAGCTGTTAGGTCTGGTCAGTGCGGTTGTCACCGTTATCGCCGCATTTCTGCCATGGTTAACAGCTGGTGTGTCCGCTGGACCTGTTAATATTCAGACATCCAACACCGGCATTGAAGGGCTTGGTATAATTACATTAGTTCTCGCCGTGATTACAATTGGTAGTATTCTTATATTGCGTTGGGAAACCCGAGGAGCAATCATTACAGGTATAAGCGGATTAGTGGTTGCGATTATCAGTCTATGGAAATTCGTTGATATAAGTGGCGTCGTCTCACCGGGGATCGGACTCTACCTAACACTTATCAGTGGGATCGGCATTCTTGTCGCTGGGGGCTGGGGGTATCAAGCTGGCTCTAATCAAGATTCAGCAGAGGCATTATAATGATAGTCTTATTTCTTGGGCCATTGACTCCAATCATTATCTTTCTGATTCCGCTGACGATTATGCTACTGATTCTATATGGAATCTATAAACTACTCAGCTAAACTTATGTCCTCATTTGTACGCAAATGCGTATGAACACGCTCATATAGCTGTTTTAATGTTTCAGGGTTATAGAGTGAATCAGGCAACCCATCAAACCATTGCGCGTCGGCAATTTCCTCCTCATCTAATCCGGACCCAATTTGAATATTGGTCTTATCCGCGATCGCACCGAAATAGACATTTTTCCACCCTGTCGTTTCACCAGTTTCTGCATTCTTTACTGTGTGATCATGAATCCAATGAGGCCGTGTCGGTCTAATAATTACTCCAGTTTCTTCTTCTATCTCTCTGATTGCTGTCGCCCGCAGCGATTCATCAGCTTTCTTAGCTCCGCCGGGGACCAACCAACCATTAGCCCATGGTTGTTTGATGAGAAGGATTTGTCCCGTTTGGTCAAATACAAGACAGAGCACAACCCATCCGGAATTCACTGGCTCGGAGGCAGCTACTGACTTATATTCATTGGAGGGAACTTCTTGTTGGTCACTGGTCTGAACGAGATCCTCATATTGTTCCAATAACTCCGTCATACTAGCAAAAAATTCTTGTCCAAATATTTCTTTTTCGACATGGTTGATACGCAAACCAGTAATTGATTTGTTTCTTAA
>JBDGRB010000158.1:0-10924 GCA_042218485.1 Halobacteriaceae archaeon
GGTTTCAAGCCGGATGGGATTGTATATGAATATATGAGTGGCTTTGATCGCCATACTAGGACTGAGTTCTTTGATGAATCCGCTATTTCTCCTTCTATTATGGAATGGGAGGTCTTGAAAACGTGGCGGAATATATTACCTCCGTATACTTCTCGGAATTCAGTTGAACTATTTGCTACGAAGTTTGGGGGTGATGTTTTAGGCCAATATACGAACCGCCTTACTGAAACGAAAGTGGGAACAGGGAATATTAAGCAATCGGCCACGGGAGCTGGTTTTCACCTTCAAAATAGCTCTCGATCTCATGATACTGCTATATTTACTATAAACGAGACATTACCGGTCCCTCACTTTACGGTCCAATTAAATGTTAATGACTGGGTACTTAATCGAGAACAATCAGATGAGCCCATGACACTTATGGTGATGTTACAGCAGAATCCTACCGATGGAATTGCTATCGTTGTTGATATATATGATCAAATTATCGCCTGTCGGCAAACTGCAACCGATACTTCCGAAACCCTTGGGGAGATAGCTATGGATCCCCCATTCGAGCTGATTTCGATGGTCATGGGGAATGCTCTCCATGTCTTTACTCGAAAGGCATACCCTGAAAAGATAGAATATATTGGTGAGTTCACGTGGACATCCCCAAATCTCTACAAATTACCGGAGTTATCCGAATTGAATATCGGAATTGGTGGGTCACTCAATCCTGGAGAATCACTTACCGTTGGAAAAATCCGGAAACTGTTGACCGCTCAGATAGGCATTCGAGATCCAACGCTAGTAACCTATGCAAACGGTCGTCCATATATCAAAAACAAATGGATATATTTTCTGGCAACGTGTGGGGGAAAAACAGTTGGTCAAAGTTATCAAGGCGTCTTCCGACTGCATAAATATACATATCAGATAGAATTTATTGGGGCCCTTTTCTCGCAGTCAGAACCAGGATTTGCTCACAGTGATCATGCTGCTCAGGCTATGGTTGATACAGCGGAAGACAAATGGTACGTGTTCTTTAGTGGCTGGGGAAAAGCAAACAATGGATCGGATGCTGGAACGCGTTGTTATGTCGGTACTTCCCAAGAACCGCCGCTTAACGGTGCCTGGATCCTCGATACAGAACCCATGCATCTACCTGCCCCGGATGGCCGCCGGATCGATGTATATGATCCGTTTGTCATTAAAGATCCGGAAGCAGATCGGTGGCAGTGCATACATAATTCCGATGGTATCAACGAAATTTCTCTCTCGGAAACAGAGAATAGTGACTTTACATCTGGTTGGCAGCGTATTAGTTCAAAATATCAATATATAAAAACAATAGAGGGTGGGAAGATTACGAAAATTGGAACGGATCTTGTTAGCACGTATGCGACTGAGGGTGCTAAAACAAATTTTGTAACTGCCGGATACCCCGAGATTAGTGAGGACATCGAAGCCATTGAGGTGGATCCTCCAACTGGTGATAATGCACCCCATCCGATGATTTGTCCGGTACCATATGGTGATAAAACCGTGTTTTTATTATTGACGATGGATGGAGCTTCAGCAAGCGGGTTTCCCCGAGAGGCTTCGCATGGCGCATTATGGATATATCAAGCAAAACAAGGGCAAGATGGATATCCGTGGTCTCTCCATCAGTAAAATTCAGAGATAAGGTGGGTTATTTCTCCATAGAGCAAAGATTTTTCGTCAATACCACTCAAATTCTCTTCGATGGCAATAAATTTAGTTCAACTTTTGCCGATCATCGTTTTTCCATTTATTGCAGTACTCACAGGGATTTGGGTTTATCGAGATCTGAAAAATCGGGGACGTGATGATTTGGCGCCGTTTATCGGCATAGCGATTGGAGGCGTATTCCTTGCCGGTGCTATTCCTGGATTATTTGCTTTGGCGATTGCTCAACAAGTAACAACACAAGGATTCCCGACGGCATTACGAATCATTCCTGGCGCAACTATATTTGGTGCCTATCTTTTCTTTCGAGACAATATTAGCGCATAACAATTATATTTGCTAAGGGCTATTATAGAATAATGGTATCACTGCGGATCAAAGCACTCGTTGTTTTTGTTTTCATAATGGCTTTTTTACAGATATTCATCGAAGATGTCTTGATATTTATTGGGACAACAAATGTCGTCTCTCCCCAAATCCTAAATTCCCCTTTGGTAATGATGATAATCCCGCTAACCTTCGCTACAATCCTCTTTGTAGTCTTGGTAGGTGGAGCGCTTCTTTCGAGTAGGTCTATCGAGTAATTATTAATCTATTGAATACCTCCGTCATCATGTTGGTGTGAATACAAGTGATTGATTTCTGTAATTACACTCTAAAAATAGCGTTTCTAATTTCGATTTTCAGAAAACAGCAATAGAAAAATTTGACGAACCGGAGAATTATTGAGCGATAGGGACGAATAAATCGACAACATTCAGTGATCTAATCAACCGACTCCGAGAAATTCGTTTCGGATAACTCATCCAAGACAGGTTCAACTTTTGCAGGCAGAGTCCCTGTCCGCAAGGAGTCGTGCAGTCTATGCAAACGGACAAGCGACGCAGCAGGTCGGGAAGGTGGCCGTACACTTATTGGAGTTCGGGTACTACACGCTACACGTCCATCCAAGCCAACAGCTGTTCGAGCGGATGGGCACCGATCAACGTGCCCCCGGAGGCCAGACCGATGATCCCAAGTGCGGTGCGACCGCCCACGCAGTATAGAACAATACTGCGGTCGAGGGAGAGAACACGGACAAGCCCTGCCCTCAACGAGCGAGGGGTCGTCAGCCCAGAGCGAAGTAGGGCGGAGTCATTGACATACCAATAATGGCCCATAAAAATAGTATAGAGTAATAAAAGCTAATTGGGAGACAAAAACCTCAATAAATTAAAATGAAATTGCCTTCAATACCATTCATTCCCACTACTAAATTCGATATCGTTCGATCATTCGTCGCTACAATTGTTGGATTAGCGGGATCGTTTGCATTCGTAGGGCCAACGACTGATTTTATCGTAACTCCGATTAACTCTCTTGTCGTTCGGATAACTCCAGGGTATATTGTTATTAAAATGATTCAGTTGTTTGGCAAAATGAGTGAATTACTTGCTTTTGTTCTTTCGTCACTAATTGTTCTGTGTTTGCTTTGGTTATCAACTATTGTAGGGATACATATCGGCAAGAAATCAGGTGACTGGTTTGGAACACTGCTTGGCCCGTATTTTATTAGTTGGGGGGTTACTGTATTCATAACTAAATCTCCTTTAACTGCCTTAGCTGTGGCATGTCCATTAGCGATAACAGTGGGGATTTTTGGACTCCGTCATCGCACCTCTCAGCAAGATCAATCTGTCTCGGATCACCGCCGGAAGTTTCTCAAAATAGGCATGGGTCTTCTCGGGACGGTCGGCATATCGGGTTGGATTGGGCTACGAAATACTCGTCTCAAAACATCTCCTCTAACCGTTATTTCACCTCAGGAACGAAAAACGATAGAACAGCGCTTACAATCTGCCCAACGACAATCTTTCGACATTGATGGTATCCCAGGTCTTGTTAGCTCAATCGATAATTATTATGAAGTTGATATTAATACTGTTAATCCGAATGTCTCGGTGAACGACTGGTCACTCACGATAACCGGCGCTGTAGAACATGAGGAACAATATAGATATGAAGACCTTACTCGTTTAGATCCAGAACATCGATTTATCACACTGCGATGTGTTGGCGATCCATTGAATGGACAGTTAATGGATAATGCCCTTTGGACAGGAATTCCACTAATGCCTCTCATAGAGGAAGCGAATCCAGCAGGAACCCACGTCATGATGGAAGCAGTTGATGGATATTATGTCGAATTCCCCTTGGAAGCAATGAAAGGTAGTTTTCTAGCATATGGGATGAATGGCCGTGTGCTTCCATGGAACCATGGCTATCCTGTTCGTGCTCATATTCTTGGCCACTGGGGAGAAGTTAACGTCAAATGGGTGCATAAAATAAAGGTCCTGAAAAAAGCAAAATTAGGATATTGGGAACGGCGCGGGTGGCATGGAACCGGACCTGTTAATACAATTGCGAAATTATGGACGGTTAATCATCTGTCCAGTGGTGGCATACAGATCGGTGGGCATGCTTATGCAGGGACACGTGGAATTGATCAAGTAGAGGTATCTATCGATGGGGGGAATTCGTGGAACAAGGCTGAATTGACTCCATCGCTATCAGGTGCCGATACCTGGCGTCAATGGAAATATGAATGGATACCGACAAATGACCAACTGACAATCATCGTTCGAGCGATTGACGGCAAAGGGAATCTTCAACCACGTCAGCGGTCACAACCCTATCCAAGCGGTGCTACAGGCTGGGTTCGCCGACAAATCGACCTATAAACCGGTGTTTTTTTATTAGGCCTTTGCCATCTAATATGCCACTAAATATGCTAACCTGGAAATGGATTTTTCTCCACGGCGGGGGAGGACACGGTACTTTGGCCCTGAAATATTATGCGATTACCATTATCGGTGTCGTTGTGATAGCTCTCTTGATGAAATACTTTGGCATCATTGACGCAATTAGTGGAATGTTTGTTGCAGGTAAAAATAACGAGAAATGATGTGGGAACAACCAAGATCCATAATTCGGGGCAAAAGATACAAGATATTGGTTGATGTATTGTTTAACATGGCAATGAGTTCCAAAACGGAACAAAATACTTCATTTGGATGGAGTGTCATCATAGCAATGATAATCCTATTTATCGTTTTAGTAGCGGGTATCTGGTTTATGGCAACACCCATTGCAGGGATGTAAGCTATAATATCGAGAAAGAATCAAGACGGTATGTGATGGCTCCCCCACAGGGCAACAGAAAGTTCTTAATAGTTTTACTCAGATGGTTTCTTTTGTCCATGATATAACAACAAAATAGCAACGACAAATATCAACGTTCCGATATCATAGGAATACGAATAAGCCGTCGTCGTAAGTGCGGCTCCTGGCCCACCCAAGATGCCAACCAATGGGGCAAGAATTGGGACTGTACACCCAACACAGGTGGCAAGGCCTAAAACGCCTGAAAATATCCCCCGAGCGAACTGGAGAACATTCGCATATACCAGATATGATAGTGAGACATATCCGATAACTTCGAAGGGGACTAAAAAGAACCGGAGGAATGGACCTTGATATGCTATGAGCGGCCCCCATCCTGGGGCATACATCTCTATCCGAAGACTTGACGTGATGCCTGCTGCCCCAAAACCGATATTACCTGGTATATACATAACCAATAGAAAGTAACCAACGCCAATAATTGTACCAAGTAACCAGTGGCGAATGTTTCCGGGTTGCGGATCCGCTTTAATGGCTCCCCATACACCAATATTTATCCAAACAAATGGATAGAGCAGATATCGGAATTCTCGGCCTGGATCCGCTGGTGTTAACCAAAAATAACTCAATAAAATATATGCCTCGATCAACAGTATGGTAAGCCAAATACGTAGCGAAGTCTCGTTAATCCCCGAGATATACTCGCGAACTGTTCTTTGGATAGCGTGGGTATCGATATCTCGGTTTGACATGTTTGATTCTATTAAATAACGATAGAATCGACTGCTATCGCCACTAAGAGAAATCCAAGATAGACATTGGAGGCATGGAACGTTCGAAGGGCGGCTTCCTCGGTTTGTTCTTGATATTGGTGAATGAGTTCCCAAAGGAAAATTGCCCCCAGAAGGGTCGCTGTGACAGCATAAAGAACATCTAATCGGGTGATTGCCCCCAATATGACGGCACTTATCATCGTCGCTCCGAAATAGAGAAGAATGTGGCGACGCGTTGTTGTTTCGCCGTGAACGACGGGTAACATAGGGAATCCGCCACGTGCATAATCTTCCTTATATGCTAAAGCAAGGTTATAGAAGTGAGCTGGCGTCCATAAGAATATAATTGTTCCTAGCACGATGGCTGGTATTCCGATCGTATTGGTGACCGCAGCCCACCCGATAAGTGCTGGAAAGGCTCCAACTGCGCCCCCGATGACAATATTTTGTGTCGTGTTTGGTTTGAGAATCACCGTATATACCACACTATAGAAGAGGATTGCAAGAAATCCCAATAGTGCTGCAAGAATATTTACAAGGACGAGGAAAACACTAATGGAGGCTAGGGTGAGGAAAAATCCAAAGATAATTGCGTTTCGGAGTGGAATCCGTCCCTCAACGAGTGGGCGGTCATTAGTTCGATTCATTTGTCGGTCAACATCTCGTTCGATTATATTATTAAACGTCCCGCTGGCACCAATGGCTAAAACTCCACCGAGTAATGTTCCACCAACGGTTATGAGATTTAGAGATGACCCACCTGCCAACCCCATTGCCGCTATCGCAACTAAACAGAGAAGCCACATTAATTTTGGTTTCATCAACTCAATATATCCCTTCAGACGATCGCTGAATGACTGTTCGTTCCCGGTACTAGAAGGATTGATAGTATAATTTGGCGATTCGTGTCCTTCATTGATCGAGTTTGGATCCGGGGAAACAATACTATCATCAGTGGTATTTTCTGATTCCAACTGCCAGAGGAGCGCAACCAAAATCGAGGTGAAAATAATCATTGCGACGATCAGATGAATGGCAGTTAAAATTATGGGTGCTGAATTAATTGCCGTATATGCTCCTAATATTATTTGAACAGGGAACAGTATTGCTGTAATACCTATAGCATATTTTATTCGCTCTGGTGCCCCCGTTATCCAAGTAGCTATAACTGTGAGGGAAACTAGGCCACCGACAATCAGTGTGGCGACTCGGTGTAGCCACGCTGTAAGAAGGGCCGGATCTTGGAGCGTAAGTGGGACTACCCAGTTCCCATTACATGCTGGCCACGTTGTACAGGCGACTGCTTTTGACAAAAGGGCTGTTGTTGCTCCGATTACTATGAGAAAATACACACCAATGGCTGTCACAACCAACAACCGTGTAAGGTGCTTTTTCGCCGATGTTCCTTCGTACAACATTGATTGAGTAGCCGGATATATTTGGATGGATTTGGTTACACTCCAAAGTACACGAACAGCAAGATCGCAATTGAAATCGCCGTTAGGAAGTGCCAATAAGCTTCCGTTGTTCTCACCATCAGATTTCTGTTTTCACTGAAATGATTTCTCGCTCCAGCACGATAGAGGACGATACCGAACATTACGATTCCGGCGATTAGATGTCCTGCATGGAGGCCTGTTAATGCGAAATAAGACGCACCGTATGCACCAGTCGTCCATTTAACGCCCTCAGCCATTAGATTCGACCATTCGAGCCCTAAGATACCGAGGAATACTAATCCTGAAATAACACTCAATGCATAGCCAGTGACAAGTTTATTCCGATTACCTGATTTTTCGATGCTATTTCGACCATACCGAGCAGTAATACTACCGACAATAAGAATCAGAGTCATCAACGTTCCAAGTGTTAAGGATGGACCAGGCAAATCACCTGGGGGAAACGGACCCCGTGTCGCGTCGAGATAGAACCACGCGACGAAAAATCCGGCAAATGCCAAAATCTCACTGAGAATAAGGAAATACATTCCAAGGAGACCAGTCTCGACACCTAATATTTGCCGTTTCTGTTCGGGAATAATTCCTGCTTCGTATTCCTCGACGCCATATTCCCATGTCCAGCCTCCTAAGCCATATAATAATACTGGAACCCCAATGATAAGTGCTAACCAAGTTAGTGAGAGTCCAAGGCCGATGAAGAATAAGCCTGCCCCAACAAAGAGTGGATATTTACTGCCATGCGGGAACCCTTCTGCTCCCTCGCCTCTCGTTACCGGTTCACCTGGTGGATTTTCTTGTGACATTATAATTCACCTCGTTTGATGGTATTTGATATATTCATGTGTATGTATTTTTAACTATACATTATCTTCTTTGGTTTCATTGACGATTATTCCCTTGTCTGGGCGAGTAATCGCTACAAAGCCGCCCTGTGCCCTCACCCAGGCTCGGTAGTCATCAAGCGGAATGATGAGGATCGTCGCAATCATTTTTGAGTGCCCCTTCCCACACAACTCTGCACAACGAACTTGATAAACATCAGCAGGAACAGTTCGTTTGATACCACCTACTGTCGTAAATGTCAGCGTTCGTTCTCCCTTCACTTTTCCAACATAGAACCATGCTTGATTCACTTGGCCTGGGATCGCATCTTTCGTAATGCCAAGACTTTTGATTGCAAAGCTATGTATGACATCTGCCGATGTCGTCTGGAATTGAATTATTGTATCTGCCGGTAAGACAACTCGATCACCCTGTGTGAAAGGAACACCTTCAACATGGAACCGCCAGAACCACTGAGCCGCTATTACACTCATTTCAAGTTCCCGCCGGACGCCAATATCGTCAGCTGCTTCAGCAGGTGAGGCTTCATCAGTTTGGGCGAGTGTAGCCGCACCTTGGAAAATTGTCATCCCCACGATCGCCGTCACACCGAGGACATAAATCATGAACTTGAATGTTCCTTGGCCAGGGTTGAGCGGCGATGGTGTATCACGAACCCCGACGCCAAATCGAAGGATCGCAATGATTATGAGTAATACAACGCCACCGCCGCCCAATAATGCCGTCAGATACATCGACTGTGAGAAATCAACGATAAATGCAATCGGGAATTTTCCAGCTTTTTCCGCTTCTAAAACCCCAATAATACCGAATTCCCACGCAAATAGAAGCAGTGTGAATAAAAATACACCTGCCCAGAACACTATTTCAAGCACATCGCCTCGTTCATCAATTACCGTTCCTATACGGTCACTTGCTGACATTACTTCTCACCCCCAGTTGTTGCTTGATCTTCGTCTTGCACTGAAACCCCACCATCTGCAATAGTTTCGTCATTAGTAATACCACCATCCGCTGCGGCTTCACGAACAGACATTGGTGTTGGTGGACGATAGGGGAAGCCATCCCACTCTGGTGATGGCATGTTCTGTCCTTCGAGGAGGTCTTCCCATGGGTTTTCGACCTCCGGACCTGCATATATGCTCCATAGCAGATTTATGAAAAACGCAAGTTGGGCCACGCCAGCCAAATACGCGAAACTCGTCGCAAGAACATGGCCAATTTGCAGATATGGAGCAAATGTATAGGTCGCATATCGTCGCATCATGATTGCGCCAAATGTTCCATCACCGAGGAGTCCTAACATGAAAAACAGTCCGAACATACCGAATATGGTCCCAAAGGCATGGAACTTTGCAAGTTTGGTATTATACATTCGTCCCGTCATCTTCGGGAACCAGTAGTAGATGCCGGCCAGTAGGCCGAACAATCCGACAGTTACAATGGTGAAATGGAAGTGAGCTACCACGAAATACGTCGAGTGGTATTTCAGGTCAGTCGCTGGTTGCCCGAAGAAGAAACCATCCATGCCTGAGTAGATCAGACCGATCACGACGGCAATCGAGAACAAGATTGGAGTCGTGAGATGAATCCGGCCTTGCCACATTGTGGCAATCATTGAGAATATATAAATGCCAAATCCAACGGCGATGACCATTGAAAAGACCATGAACGCATATCGACTCGCAGCAAGTCCAGTTGCATACATATGATGTGCCCACACTCCCATCGAGGCAACCGATACGAACGTTAAGCCTGCAATTAGTGGTTTATATCCCCAAATCGGACGTTCTGAGAACCGTGATATTACTTCGGCTGCAATGCCCATTCCAGGCAAGACGAGGACATATACTTCGGGATGACCGAATGTCCACCAAATCCACTGGTAGAGAAGGGGATCGCCGCCGATTTTGGCATTAAAGAATGCCATACCAAGATTTCGCTCAAGCCAAACCATTATCCACGAATCGAGAGCCCATGGGAGGGAGTAAATCGCAAGGACATTTGTGAACATTACTGTCCAAATCCAAATCGGGAGATCGAACAGCCCGAGATCCTCACGCCGCTCATTAATGATTGTCACAAAGAAGTTAATGCCTCCACCAGAGAGGCTTGCAACGATTAATACGGCAATCGACATGATCGTCATATCAACGCCTGCAGTATTCAGTATCGATTTCAACGGTGGATAACCAAACCAACCGGCATTGCCAGGCAGACCGGTGATCCCAAGTAAATTCGTTATAAATGGCAGGTACATCAGCGCAAGGCCTGCAGAAATACCCCATGCGCCAAGAGCATTCATCCGTGGCCATGCCATTTCATCGGCCCCGACGAATAACGGAATCATATAATTAAAGAATGCTCCTTGCAGGGGTAATATGACAAAGAATATCATCGTCAGTCCATGTACCGTCACAAGTGCATTATAGCCGCTTAGACTGAGTAATACATTATCAGGAGCAGCGGCAAGCTCCGTGCGGAAAATCAATGCGGCAAGGCCTCCTAAGCCAAACGCGACCAAAGCATGCCAAAGGTAAATGATTCCAATTACTTTATGATCGGTTGTATAAAGCCAATACCGCCACCCAGTCGGCTCATCATGTCCGTGTTCATGTCCTTCTTCCTCTACATGTTCGTGTCCAGAAGCTGATTCACCGCTCATTAATATCACCTGAAAGTATTATGGATAGTTGCATGATCATTAGGCCCATGGTGGTGAAGGGGGCTTCTTCTTGCTTTTCTTTCCATTCCATATGAAGGGTCGAATCGCATTATTAATTTTACCAGCAATCGTCTTTGCAAATCGTGGATCTTCTTCACCTAATTTACTAGCCACAACTGGGTTCGTCATTCCTGGAGCCCATCCTATCTCTCTTTTCTTCGCATCACTCATACCTTGGACAGTTTGACTATAAAGATCGCCGACAACAATGGCCCCCGCCATCCCAAATCCGAAATGATTCTGACACAGGTATATATATACTCCTTTTT
>JBDGRB010000281.1:0-10900 GCA_042218485.1 Halobacteriaceae archaeon
TCACTTTGGATCCGGAGAATTGCAAACCGATTAAGTGGTTCGAGTTGTGGATCCAAATTCACCGGACTCGATGCGCCTTGATAATTGATATCGTTACCATTATCCAATAGATCCTTTGCTTCAGCGAATTCACCAACAGTAACGGTTTGTCCTTGTCGGGACACAGGACGAATATTTTTCGCAATAGGAGTTCCATCGTCTGCACTTCCAGCTTTGTGAATGGCTAATGCCATCAGGAACAGGGCATCATATGCATGTGCGGCGAATAAAGTATTAGCTTCACCGATTTTATTTTTGAATCGCTCTGCTCCTACTGTCTGCTCTGGATCAGGTGAGGCCAGATACATCCCAGAGACAATATTTTTCAAGTCTTTGAGGAACTTATCGCTATTAAGGCCTTCACTGAGGACCCACTGGCCTCCATAGCCACCTTCAGCCCACTGTTTGAGGATGGTTCTTCCTTTGCCTGGATATCCAACGAATCCAATCCCTTGGGGGTCGTCTTGGAATAGTTTGTCGAGTGTTGATGTGAAGTCACTTGCATTTGGATTATATGGCACGACATTTGTGACTGTACCATTGAAGGACTCCTTTGCCTGCATCGCCAATCCTTTTCCATATGGATTGTCAACATGCAGGAATGCGGCCTTATCTGCCCCCACATATTGTTGTTCTTCTAAAATGCGGGCCATGACGATGCCTTGTTGGGCATCATTTGGCGCAGTCCGGCCAAAGTATTTGACTGTTTTGTCCTGATTATATCCAAGCGTCGCTAATACCGGCGACGTACTGGCATTACTAACTTGCATCACTTGGTCAGCTGCGACTTTTTTTGCAAGCGGTACTGAGACCCCACTTGAGGCAGCACCGACAAATCCGACGATATTCTGTTCATTGACAAGACTTTCATATTTTGAAATGGCCTGTTGTGCACTGGTGCCACTATCCTTGTTGAATACTTCTAATTGTCGTCCTAACGGACCACCCGCGTCGTTAATATCTTTTTTCGCGATATTTACTGCTTTCTGCATGCCTGGTCCGTAAGCTTTGAGCAATCCGGTAATGGGGAGGATTGAACCCATCGGAATTGGGCCCCCACCTCCGCCTGTGAGATTGCCGAGACAACCTGAAACGCCCGTGACACCAATTGTACCCGATACACCTGCCACTTTAAGGAATTTCCGCCTTGTTGAAGGTCGTTGCTCCGCCATAATGCATCTTAATTGTTATGCCCCTTTGAAGAAAGCTTTTTCCATAAGATTTATAAACACGATTTATATCGGATATGTATCAGCTCGCTCGAGCGCATCAAACGTATCCACAACTACACCAAAAAATCCATCGTGGTTCTCGAAAACGTATGTGATAATGACACTACCAACCCTTGATGGACTCGATCCAGAGGGACAAATTATCGGTGTTCGGGTTGATATAAATAGTCCTCTCAATGAATCACAAAACCTGCTAGATGATTCACGATTGCAAGCCCATCTCAAAACCCTCAACGAATTATTAGCTAATGGCGGCAAGATAGGGATTTTAGCTCATCAGGGCCGGCCTGGCGGTAAATCTTTCATTCCCCTTGAAACCCATGCCAATCGATTAGATTCATTACTTGATTTTCCAATCGAATATACTGATGCGCTCTTTAGCGAGCAAGCACGCCAATCACTGCACAATCTCGACAATGGGGAAGGTGTAGTATTAGAAAATACACGGTTTTATAGTGAAGAATATATGGAATTCAGCCCAGATCGAGCGGCAAATACCTTCTTCGTGCAAAAACTATCTCCGGTATTCGATGTCTATGTCAATGATGCATTCGGGGCAGCTCACCGATCACAGCCTTCCATGGTTGGTTTTCCACAGACAGTTCCGGCGTTTGGTGGTCGTGTTTTAGAGGAAGAACTAAGCGTTCTCAATAATATCCATGAAACCGATCAACCACGAGTATATGTCTTAGGGGGAGCGAAAGTCAAAGATTCGTTACGAGTTATGGAACATATCTTGGAGACGGGACTTGCAGATAGTGTATTAACAACTGGTCTTGTTGCTAATCTATTTTTACTTGCATCGAACATCGATATCGGAACGGCTTCTACAGAAATCCTTGAAAAACATGATCAACTTCAATATATCTCTCGGGCTGAGACAATGTTAGATACGTATTCTCAAGAAATCAAGATACCTGTCGATGTTGCAATTGAACAAAACGAACGTCGGAAAGAAATAGATATTACAGATCTGCCGGTCGATGAAAGTCCAATAAAGGATATCGGATCAGCGACGATTAACGAATATTCACGGATTCTCAATTATGCAAGCACAGTGATCGTAAATGGCCCGGCAGGTGTTTTTGAAGAAGAAATCTTTGCGTATGGTACTCATGAATTGTTTGAAACGATTGCTGCGGCTGATTATAGCATCGCTGGCGGGGGAGACACGGGGGCTGCTATTCGCAAATTTAATATTTCAGGATTTTCCCATGTGAGTACTGGTGGCGGTGCTGCACTACAGTTGCTATCTGGACAGTCACTTCCAGCCGTAGAAGTATTAGAAGAATCATGACTTACGAAATCATCGATGCAACCCAAGATGACCTTGACAGGATTGCCGATCTCTGGGTCCAACTAGTTGCAAGCCAACGAGAATATGGAGCACATTTATTAGCCGAAGAAAATCGATCCAGTGCCCGGGATCTGCTTGGACAATATATTGTCAGTGATGATCTATTAGTCGCGAAAGAGGATGACCGAATTTATGGGTTTGTTATGGTCCATACCGAACGAGGATGGTTTAAACAAGACGGAATTCGTGGCATTATCGACAATATATTTGTAATTCAAGAAAAACGAGGAAAAGGAATTGGAACTGCATTAATAGAGAACGCTGAGTTGCGGCTTCGGGAAGCGGATGTGGACTATATAAGTATTGAAGCGATGGCAGATAATACTCTCGCCCGATCAATTTATGAAAACAATGGCTATGATGAACACCGAATTATTTATGAAAAGTCAATTTAAGGAATATAAATGATTCATTGTCCACCTTGAATCGTTAATGAAATAGTTTCACTAGAAAACGATAAGCACTCAAAGGCAGAGTTCTAACGGTCGTCTGTGCCAGGGGAGCTTGGGTGGTCCAAGCACCCGACTTGTAAGCATTCATCAGGTAGATGAAAGCCAAGATATCGGGAGTTCGTGGGTTCAAATCCCACCCCTGGCTACTTTGTACCTTGTAAAATTTTTTAAGAAACGCTACAGTTTTGGGAAATTGACATAGTGATAGCGGAAGCCCACCTCTCTTCAGGGGGGGGGAGGAAGTCAAGAATATACTTTGAAGGACCCTCGCTTTTCAAGTAATACCCCAATTTTCATGGTAACGACAGATCATTCAGTCACCGTTTGGAATATAAACAAATCTATATAAGGTCCGATAATACTGCGCTCAAATTAATCGGGACGCCCAAATGTATAGAGGAACATGGGTGTTTGTCCTCGCGTCCGAGGTTCAAAGAATTCCGTAACCAAATCATCAAAGAACGTCAGTCCCGTTCCGCCGAGATCGCGGTGAGCATAAGTTGCTAAATACATTCGACCCGCAGTCAGCGCTGCCTCCAGTTGCGCCGCCCGATAACCTCGGTCTCCAAGGACATCAGTCACGGCATCAAGGTCGGCCATAAAGTAAACACAGACAGCAGCATCACCCCCCAGCCGTTGACCAAGGGCTAATCGTTTGGCTTCCTGTCGGTATTTTCCGACATGTAATCGTTCGAGAGTGTTCACATCTGGATAATACTGATAGGCGCCTGATTCGATATTCTCAACACCGTTGACAATACAATAGCAATCAACGAACTGGAGCGCTCTCCCATTGTTATCCCGAACGTCAATTGGGACACCTCGTGTCGCGCGGTCGAGTACCGTGGAAAACTTCCGAAACGAGAGTTCATCACGTTCGTACTCTCGACAAGAACCTCGGCGTTGAATAGTATTGTAGAGTGGTCGGTTCGATGCTCTCTCGGATCCAACAGGGGTAAGATCTATGCGATCACCCTCACCTTGTCCTCGACCATTAATGGGACGGTTACCGCTATGCCGCCACTCTCGGGCAGTCGTGCCATTCGAAAGCGTGCTCCCCTGCCAAGCCTGATAAATCAATGGATACTCTTTTGGATCCGAGACGAGAGGCTCGGTCGATAGATCAATAGGTTCGACTGCTGTCATATCTGGTGAATCTGGAACGGGATCACCAGCACCCACTGGTACGAGTTCAAGGGGTGCTTCCCACTCAGGGTCGATCCCCAATAAGTTCGCTATAGGTTCGTCGGCGAATCCTACAACGACTTTGGCGGGTAGATTTCGAGTAGATGCCGTGGCAAGAAGGTTAGCAAGTATCGTTCCGGAATCCCAGAATGCATGCCGATAGGTACGTGCCTTATATTTCCATGCATTCCGCCACCATGTCGAAGTTGCGATGAACGTGACCGGTGCTTCCTCGATGGTAGGATCATTACTTGCATCAGCAAGAACCTTTCGATAATCCCCCTTGCGGAGTAACTCAAGTGAGTCAGATCGAGGGTCATAATGGTAGACTCCAGCATCGAGATCTTCGAGGTCACCACAGACAGGGTAGAGATCAATATGATAAAGTGCGCCGGTACATGCAGCAGCCCGAAACTCGTGCTCATGGTCCCGACGATGTATCGTTTTCGTGATACCTGCGGCATAGTAACACAGCCCCGCCAGCGTCTCTCGGTCTATAGTATTTGTATCATTTGCGGGTTGTTCAGCGATTGCTCGTAATGCGGACATCGAAGGCTCTGGAATCGAATCATCCAGCGAGATGGATGGCAGATCCTCATAGAGCTTGTACAAGCGGGGTTTATTATCGAAGTTGAGACCGCCCCCACCTTTGACACTCTGTGGAGTGTGCTTTGTCTCTTGGTGGTAGTCAATAGCGGATATCTCACTTGACATAGGTTATTTTACGAGGCCCTTCGTAAAGAATGTCTACTATATATGATGGTCTCTATAGAAACAAGCAGGGTAAGTACTCTGTGGTTTGGTCCCATAGCATGTTTTTATCCAACTTGATTGCTTATCCACACCTGAACTACCCCTGCCGACTCGCCGGCTTCGGCGGCTCCTTGCGGGGGGGCTTCTCTTGCACCCCGCTAATAAACAGATATTTCATTAAATCACAGCCAAGAGTGGGTTTTAATTTGAGTTAATCTGATTAAAGTATTGTTAATTTGGGATGAGTATTAGGGGTTTATATAGTCTCTAAACTCCTGGATGTATATATAATGGTTCGTCACAACTACCTACTCGCCCTCGTCCTCGTCGTGAGTCTCATCACGGCTCCGATGACGGTTGTTGCACTCCCGAACGAGACCGGGTCCAGTAAATCAGATGCAAATATACAGCCAGGTGTGAAACTTGCCGGTGTAATCGCAGTTCAGGAGGCCGAACTCGACGGTGAATTACAGAGACGGACCTTCCTCAAAAAGCTTGCAAAAGCCAATTCTAATTCCACCAAGGCGAAAGTTGTCGCAGAAATGGTCGAAGATCTCAAAAAACGATTAAAACAGCTTAAACAGCGCAAACAGCGACTCATACAATCCAAAAAGAATGGATCTATTTCAGTAGCCAAGTTCCGTGCCGAGATAACTGAACTGGTTGCCCGGATTGCGAATGTTAGGGCACTCGCAAATCAATCGAAACAAGTCGCTCAACGTCTCCCAGCTGAGCTACTTCGGCAGAAAGGGATTAATGTCTCAGCAATTCAACAGTTGGCACAGCATGCTGATGAGTTGACTGGTCAGCAAGTATCAGAAATTGCACAATCGATTGCTGGCAAAAATGTTGGTACATCCATGGCCGAGAACAAAAAGCCGGGCGATCTACCCGATGTTGTCAACCGCACAAACGGTTCGGAAACGCCGGAAAAAGGCCCCCCTGAGACACCACAGAACGGGACCGATACACCTGAAAAAGGGACTGACACACCTGAAAAAGGGACTGACACTCCCAAGAAGGGGACTGACACTCCCGAGAAAGGGACTGAGACGCCTACTAAAGATACGCCAACCAGTGATGAATCCACTACAACAACTCGACAAACTACCACAACCGAAGACGAAACCACGACGACAAGTAATGGAAGGTAACGCTCAATAATCACCAGAGGTCCCTCCCCCAAAACTGGATGCAAAACCTCGGATATAATTTGCAATTACAAATATAGAGGGCTATGAATAAATTACCCGCCAGGTTTTACCGTCTAATAGTAGTATTTGTTTTAGCCATCCTTTTCGTATCGTTCACATCCGGAACAGTTGCCACGAAAACTTATGCGAATGCACCGCCATCTGCAATCCGTTTTGATCTGTACTCAAATGGATCGGCCCGAATTACGTTAACGCTTATCTATAATTTAACAAGCGATGCTGAACGTACTGCCTTCCGATCTATCCAGAATGATGTTCAGACACAGCAAAATGTCAAACAGCGATTTTTTGATCGAATGACCTCCGTCGCTACAATCGCCGAACGAACAACAGGCCGATCAATGGCAATAACCAATCCGACTATCTCGTTATCGACGAAAGGTAATTTTGGCATTATTCAGCTTTCGGTAATTTGGAAAGGACTAGCAGCTACGAAAGACAGTAAACTTGTTGTTACCGAACCGTTTCGTAGTGGGTTCCAATCTGAACGCCGTGTTATTATCAGCGTTCCAGAGAACTATGAGATCACTTTAATAACCCCCAATCCAGATGGCAGGGGTAATAACACACTCAAATGGACCGCCGGTACAAATTTTTCGGGCTTCAAGCTTGTTGCAACAGAACTCAATGATAGAAATGGCGAAGCCACAACCGCAGTCCCAGGTTTTGGCGTAATTGTTACAGTGATCGCTTTGGCCATCATAGTTCTATTACAGCGGTGGCATTAATCTTCCCTTGAGGTTTGCTCCCAGCGGTGATTTTTCACGGATTTTAAAGTCCTCTCCCCTTCGATACTAAAATTAAGGATTAGAATAAATTTTTAACAGCTGTATTGACGACGTTTTGGACATCTGGATGCGCATACACTGTTGTTGATGTATTTTCCTCGAACTCGGTTTGAACATGTGCGGGGAGATTGGAAACTTTATGGAGCGGCGTTACTCCCCCTTCAGCGGTAAGTATCGGGACACTAGGTAGTGAAGAACCGGTAGACATTGGTTCACGGACAAGGACATCGTTTGTTGCAACGCCAGCTTTTGTTGCGATTTCTTCGGCAACCTGGTATGGATTCTGCTCCTCTATATACCGATACAAAGGTTTCTCATCGCTGCTTGTTTTGCCATTTGAGATTTGTTCGTAGAGGTTTCGGTTCCGGTATTGCCTATAGAGAGGATGGGATGTAAGATATGTGTAAAGTGATTGTTCATCCTGTGCCATGAGTTCACGAACACCATGTTCATGACTATAGTCGGCGAGGACCCGTCGGAGCATCGTATCCATCACTTGGATCGTCGAATGAGTATAAATCGTTTTATACATTTTAAGGCGGGCGCTAATGAGTTCATTGAGGGCGGGGACGGCTTTATGTGACAATCCGAGGCGGCCGTCAGGGGTTGTCGTAGCGTATTGGAGAAGTGTTTCGACATCGATGACACCATGTGCGACGCCTGTATAATGTGAGTCCCGAACGAGATAGTCCATGCGATCGGCATCAAGGACACCTGCAACGATGTTCGGTTGCGCATCGCTTTGCACATATTCCTTGACCAAATCCGTTGAAAGAGGGATATGTTCGCTGCATTGGTCAACAACTTCACAGGAGAGTTCTTCATGGGAAAGTCCGTGACGTTCAGCGATCGATTCGCTTGTATGTGAAAATGGACCATGTCCAGTATCGTGGAGGAGACCTGCTATCCGAGCAGCCGTGACTGTCTCATCCGCAAGATCAAGACTGTTTGCAAGCCGTCCTGCAAGATGCATTACCCCGAGTGAGTGTTCGAAGCGTGAATGAGTTGCACTCGGATAAACAAATCGAGTCACACCAAGCTGTGATATCTCTCGGAGTTGCTGGACGGGAGTATTGTCAAGAATAGCGAGTTCGTATTCACTGAGTCCAATAAACCCGTGAATAGGATCTCGAACATGATCCACAGCTTCATACATACCACGGGCAGACATATGTATCATGCCACAATGATTTTTGTTGGTAAAAGCGTTCGGTATTGGTTATCGGGAAAGCGGCGATGGACAACTCCTTGAAGGAAAATTGAGAAATTTCACGATTTACCACTGTGAACGATGCCGTGATGCAATCCCGAGAAAACCCACTCTGTTCAATTTGTATAGTTATAACTTAAATTATGACCGTGCTTGGTTGTCATACCCTCGTTCTTTACCAAAATGATATCCACATAATTGCATTGTTGGGCCATCTGGATGGTCAATCTCAAAATAGGCATCCTGATTACAGCGATCACACATTGGCCGCTGGTTTTCCATATCTAGATATATACCAGCTATCCCCTTTACTATTACTCAGAATTTTGTTTGACTATTGCGGAAAGCGTCCCGATAGATTCAACTCGTGCAGTAACCGAGTCGCCTGGTTGAATCGTCCCCGCCCCTGGGGTACCTGTACAGAGCAAATCACCAGGGTGGTGAGTGCTTCCTGTTGTTACAGAGGCAACTAATTCTGGAGGTGAAAATACCATATTTTCGATCTTGTCTTCGGCTATGATTTTATCATTAATTTTCGTTGTAACAGTTAATGATGATAATTTTTGAGAATTTAGTATCGTTACCCAAGGCCCGACTACTAAAAATGTATCATAGCTTTTCGCCCGTGTCAAAAACCGAGGGTTTCGCCGGATAAGGTCCTCCGCAGTAATGTCGATAACAGGAACAAATCCACCGATAACATCGAGTCCGTGTTCATAATCGACATCACGACAGGTTTCACTAAAAATAAGGGCAAGTTCTGCCTCCGCTGTTATTGTATTGGTTTTTGCCTGGTCAGGAGGTAAAATAATCGGGCCACCTGGTCCCGTGACTGCAGACTGTGGTTGAAGAAATATCGCCGGAATTTCGGGCCGATCAGCGTCGAGATCTGTAATATGATCTGCATAATTTAACCCGATGCCGCAAATCCGACCCAAATCAAGGGGAACATCAAACGAGAAATCAGTCGCTGGGCGGCGGTCGGAATTTACCATATCCAGATCAGGTATATTATCTGGCTCTCGCTTGATCCACTCTAGGGGCGATGATACCGTCGGGTCGATTTGATTCGCTGAAATGAATCCCTTCTCATCACCGATCAGTACTTCATTTGATTCAGTTTGACCTATTCGGAGCATTACTTCGTAAAACATTCATATTAACCAACCCCCATAATCTCTCCTGTCTTTGGAGACAAACGATAGTACCTACAAAATTCAGGCTAGATAATGACTGCCGACGACGATTTCATCAATCCATATAGTTTATATCCATTCCTTGCTAATCGAGAGGGAATATAACTTCTCCAAAAATAATACCAAACCAGGCAAATTCAAGCCAGACCACAGCATATGCGTTAGTGTGAGTAGTGAAAAACCATCTCGCTATGATAGAGTAACACGGCACAAGACATCCGGTCCGAAAAATTCGTTATACGCCTGGACGACAGCCAGGAATCCACTGCGAGTAATAATAAATTATATCGTAATCGTTATCGCTCGTATATCCCCGAGTTTACGAGTAAAAAATTGGCTGTTTCGGAGATTAGGCATGACTGTCGGAAATGGTGTGGCATGGGCGCTTGAATCAACACCCGATGTATTTTGGCCAAATAAAATCACTGTTAAAGACCATGCAATTATCGGATATAATGTAACGGTTCTGTGCCATGAATTCCTTCAAGAGGAGTACCGAACTGGTGAAGTGGTAATTGGTCAAGAGGCAATGATAGGGGCGGGTGCTATAATCTTACCTGGCGTTGAAATCGGGGACAATGCACAAATTGCAGCCAATTCATTAGTTGTCGATGATGTCCCACCAGGGGCGACTGTCGCAGGCGTGCCAGCAACGCCGACTGATGAATGAAAATAAATCAATGAAATCAATCTCGGACTAAGATGACGCCGTTCTGAATCACGAGATGGTTTGGAACGATATATTCATGATCATCAGATTCAATACGAGTAATGAACATATTTATTTCTTGAACAATTCCCTGATGTTCGCCGATTTCTACCTTGTCACCGATACTATACGGTTCTCGTAATAATAGATAAATACCGGCAGCACTAGCGGCAAGAAGATCTTTGACTGCGATCGCCGTGAAGATAATAATAGCAATCGCGTAGGCTGCTAATAAAATCAATAATGCGGTATTGGCAACGCCTAACTGGTTGGCTGCCAAGAGTATTGCAACATAGATAACACTGTACCGTGCAACTTGGGGGACGATTTTGGCTTCTGGAAGCTTAATTCCCCGAAGATATTCACTAACCAACAATTGTACCTTATCCCCGATGATAAATCCAGCGGCAAGGATTATCAGCGCAATTATGACATTGGGGAGGATATTTGCCGCTCCAAGGATTAGCATTTGCGTTTCCAGTAACTGGGCAACTCGTAATGCATAGAGAAGAGTAATGATATAGATGATCCAAGAAATGAAATGGGCAAAAATTGAGACTGTCGACGTTCCGAGACTTTGAGCAGTTCGTTCGAAAGAAGTCCCCTCGACTTGTTCTGGAATCTCTAGCCGAACTAAAATCCGTTCGATGCCGCGACCGATAAGATAGCCAATAAGTAATCCAAGAAGTAAAACCCCAGTTGCAACCAACAAACGAACGTTCTCCGGTTGGAGCAATACCTCCCAGTTAGTCATTAATATTCCTC
>JBDGRB010000194.1:0-10595 GCA_042218485.1 Halobacteriaceae archaeon
TCAGGGCCGAGGACGCCGAGTTAGCCGGGGACACCGGCTCACCCGCTTTCGGGTTAGAGGCCGAGGCCACTGACAAGCCCCGCGCCACCGTGCGCGGGGCAGTTGACATGAAGACAATACTACTCAATCAGGCGGTGAGCCATCCCTGGGTCACGCCCAAGGCATTCGGCCTGCCCTGCCCGTGTAGATTTGCCTCTTGCTTGCCATATTTAGAGGATTTGCGGCTATTTCATGTAATTTGATGCCTTTTCGAGAGAAGGATGTCTTTGTAGCCAAATTTATTGATGTTTGATAACAATATACAAGGTGGAATTGAAGATTTCCCAGGGAATTAGAACAATGGAATTTAATGGATCATTCGAATTGGACGACGTGAACCCAGATGATGCATGGATAATGTTGTCCGACCCAATTGCTGTTCGAAGTGCTCTTCGGGGGTGTAAATTTATTACGGAGATGGACGAGGATTTTAGTTTTGATGAGTATGAACCCGAGGAAAATGTAGCGACCCTGCCCGAAGCCGATCCGGATGTCGTTGCCAAACGGGTCTTCGAGGAGGGGAAAACATATGCAGCACTGCTCCAAGTGGGCGTTGGGAGCGTAAAACCACGATTCGAATCGCGTATCACAATCGACGAACGTGACGAAGAAAATCGACACATGGTCGCAACAGGGAGAGGCAATGCGAGTAATAGTCGATTCGAAATGGAATCGTGGATGACGGTCAATGAAATGGAGGGCGGATCCGAAGTTGAGTGGGGTGCTGAAGCCAATATTTCTGGCCGGATTGCACAGCTTGGGGGTCGGGTAATCAATCCTGTTGCCGACAAGATAGTAAATGACTTTTTCAACAATGTTGAGGACCAAATCAATGCGGTCGAACAGAGTAATCAGGATGGGATTACCAAACGGTTACGGGATATGATCTAACAATGAAAGCAGCAAAATTCGACCATTACGAACCAACAACTGTGGATGAGGCGGTAAGCCTGCTCGATGATCTTGAGGATCCAACGCTTTTGGCGGGGGGACAAAGTCAGGTTCCAATGATGCGATTTCGGCTTTCCGTCCCAGATGCAGTTATTGACCTCAATAGTATCGATAATCTCAATTATATTCGTGAAGAAGACGATCGTTTGAAGATTGGAGCCCTGACGCGGCATGTCGATGTTGAAGAATCACATTTAATTAATACCAAGTATGGGAGTTTTGCAGATACAGCACCGTTGATCGGCGACCCCCAAGTCAGAAACCGAGGTACTGTAGTGGGATCAATAGCCCAAGCCGATCCAAAAGGAGACTGGGGATCTATCCTGCTTGCGCATGAAGGTGAGATCGTTGCACAAGGACTAAATGGAGACCGGACTATTCCTGCAGATGAGTTTTTCCTACTGCCATATGATAATGCCCTTGATGATGACGAATTAATCACGGAAATTCGAGTTCCAATCTCGTCTGATAATGAGGGTAGTGCGTATCATAAACTAAAGCGGAAAGTTGGTGACTTCGCAATGACTGGGGCCGCCGCACGGGTAGTGATAGAGGGACAAACTATACGTGATGCAACGATTGCACTCACCGCTGTCGATATTACGAATATAGCCGTCCAAGAGGCTGCCGATCATTTAGTGGGCGAACAACCAACACCGGGTTTACTCAAAGAAGCTGCCGAGATTGCCGCAGATAATGCAAATCCCGAATCTGATGAACACGGGAGCAAGGAATATAAACAAAACATGACCCGTGTCCTTACTCAACGAGCTCTCGTGGATGCCATTGAACGAGCTCGAACCGGCAATTTAGTGCGGAATTTTGAAACGAATCAACTCACTGTTGAGGGTGACTAATCATGTCAGAAAAGGAGATATCACTCACGGTGAATGGAACTGACCATGAGCTAGAAGTTGAATCACGGACGCTTCTCGTTCATACGCTCCGAGAAGAGCTGGATTTGACGGGGACTCATATCGGCTGTGATACTGGGAATTGTGGTGCCTGTACTGTGTATATGGATAATACGTCCGTCAAGTCCTGTTTATTGTTTACCGTCCAAGCCGATGGCAGCGAAATCGTGACGGTAGAAGGGATGGAAGAGATGCCGGAAGCTGGCCAAGGAGAGAGTAACCTGCATCCACTTCAAGAAGGTTTCAAACAAATGCATGGCTTACAGTGTGGATTCTGTACGCCCGGCATGATAATGGCAGGGAAATCATTGCTTGATGACAACGCCGATCCAACAGAGGAGGAAATCCGTGAAAATATCAGCGGGAATCTCTGTCGATGCACTGGATATCAAAATATTGTTAAATCGATACAGTATGCTGCTGATGTTATCAATGATCGCGAGCCACCTGAATCTCCTGTAGAAAGTGAAGGTGGCGAGGCCCAGCCTGAAACCGCTTCCGATGGTGGCAATCCCATAGCTGATTCTGGATCGTTAGATGAGGGATGTACACGGCAATTAGATATTACACAAGAGTATCCGACCAGAGGTGATACCAATGAGTAGCGACGAGCGACAAAAACCGGACGAAAAGTACCGCCAAGATGAAGATGGAGGCCCCGATCCCGAACAACATCATGGGCATGATCGAGGTGGCATGGGAGAGGAAGTTAAACGCAAAGAGGATCGTCGGTTTATCACCGGTCATGGCAATTATGTCGATGATATTAAAAAGGACGGAATGCTCCACTGTGAAGTTGTTCGAAGTCCACATGGCCATGCTCGAATAAAGGAGATTAATACGGAACGGGCAGAACAGTTAGACGGCGTCATCGCTGTTCTTACGGCTGAGGATCTCGCGGCCTACGACTTGGCCACTATGCCCACCCTCATGGAAGATACACAGGAAGTGCTTGTCAAAGACAAAGTGAAATTTCAATCACAAGAAGTAGCTGCGGTTATTGCAGAAGATCGCTATAAAGCAAAGGATGGTGCCGATCGGGTTGACGTCGAATATGAAACGCTTGAATCAGTAGTCGATGCAGAAAAAGCGAAAAAGGATGATGCCCCAATCGTTCGGGAAGATTTGGATCAGGATACAAATCATATTTTCACCTGGGAAACGGGCGACAAAGAAGCCACAAAAGAAGCCTTTGATGACGCTGATATAACAGTTGAGCAAGACATGTATTATCAGCGACTCCATCCCGCTCCAATCGAAACCTGTGGATGTGTCGCTGATTGGGATCCAGATAATGATCAAATGACTGTCCACATGACATCGCAGGCGCCACACGCCCATCGAACACTATTCTCGATGGTTTCTGGCATTCCCGAACATAAAGTTCGCATCAAATCCCCTGATGTTGGTGGTGGATTTGGTAACAAGGTTCCGATTTACCCAGGCTATGTGATAGCAGCCGCTGCCTCATATGTGCTTGAACATCCCGTAAAATGGATCGAAGAGCGATCAGAGAATATTCAGACGACGGCGTTCGCTCGAGATTACGATATGACCGGTCGGATTGCAGCAACCGACGATGGCAATATCACAGCCGTCGATGTTGATGTCTTGGCTAATCACGGTGCCTATAATGCGGCTGCACAACCATCAAAATTCCCTGCGGGATTCTTCAAAATCTTTACCGGCTCATATGATATTGATGCTGCTCATGGATCGCTTGATGCATATTATACCAATACAGCACCAGGAGGAATTGCATATCGTTGCTCGTTCCGAGTTACGGAAGCGATTTATCTCATTGAACGAATGGTTAAAGTTCTGGCCGAGGAACTTGATATGGATCCTGCTGAAATTCGACGGAAGAACTTCATTCCCGAAGATGCATTTCCGTATGAAAGTCCGACAGGATGGACATATGATTCAGGGAATTATGAGCGAGCCCTTGACAAAGCTCTCGAAAGCGTAGATTACGACTCATTACGCGAAGAGCAACAGGAACGGATCCAAAACGATGATGATAAATTACTGGGAATTGGTCTCTCCACCTTCACGGAGGTTGTGGGCGCTGGTCCAGGGAAGCAATGTGATATAGCTGGAATCGAGATGTTTGATTCAGCAGATATTCGACTCCATCCAACAGGGAAAGCCACCGTTCGTATCGGCGTTCAAACCCAAGGACAGGGTCACGAGACGACGTTCGCGCAAATTGTGGCCGAGGAACTGGGTCTTGATGTTGATGATGTTGAAGTTGAACATGGAGATACTGATACAGAACCGTATGGCCTCGGAACATATGCTTCACGGAGTACACCTGTTGGAGGGGCGGCAACAGCCATCGCAGCTCGAAAAGTCAGGGATAAAGCCAAGAGTATCGCAGCCAATGAACTTGAAGTAGCAGAAGAAGATATGGTCTGGGATCGGCAAAGCGGGGCCTTCCATATTAAAGGTGCACCTGATCGGACAATAACAATTGAAGAGGTTGCTCAAGCATCGTATATGAATTCACCGGCCGATGAAGAACCAGGCTTAGAAGCTACGGATTATTACGACCCACCGAACATGACATTCCCCTTCGGCGCATATGTTTGTGTGGTCGAAGTTGACCGTGAAACGGGAGAAGTAAACATTCGGCGATTTTATGCGCTTGATGATTGTGGCAACCGAATTAATCCGATGATTGTAGAAGGGCAAGTTCACGGTGGTGTTGCTCAAGGTATCGGGACAGCAATGCTTGAGCATGTTTCATATGATGATGAAGGCAATGTGACTGCCGGAGACTTTATGAGTTATCTACTGCCGACCTCAATGGAGATTCCCGAAATAGATACAGACTATACAGTCACACCATCGCCCCATCATCCCATCGGGGCAAAAGGAGTCGGGGAATCGCCGACTGTCGGCTCAGTACCGGCCGTCGTGAACGCCGTCGTCGATGCAATGTCGCATGCGGGTGTACGCCATATAGATATGCCGATGACACCTGATCAAGTCTGGGAAGTTCTGGATGACGCGGGATTGACACAGGATCCTGCAGATCGCGCCAATCTAACCTTCGGAACACAAGAAGAGGAAGAATCTGCTGAAGACTGAATAATTCGACCACTATGAGTGATGACAGCACCGATCCAACTGAATCCGCTGGGGCTGATAGTCGAGGGGATGCTGCCTCAAACGAGGAGATCGATCAACTTATATCCGAATATAAGCAGCAAGGTCGCCGCTGTGCGAAAATAACTGTAGTTCGTCGGGAACCACCGGTATCAGCAAATGTCGGTGATCAAGCAGTAGTCACAGAAAATAAAGAACTAACCGGCTGGATAGGTGGTGCTGATTGTGCTCAATCTATTGCAATAGAGAAGGCAGTCGAAGCAATAGAAAAGGGTGAACCATTGCTGATTGGCTTAGCTCCCGATCCGGATGATGTTGATCGACCTGGATTAGAGGCCCATCCGATGACATGTCATAGTGGTGGAACGCTTGAACTCTTCATTGAACCAATTACCACGTCTGCCCATATTGTTGTGATAGGCGATTCACCTGTAGCAGAGGCTCTGGTAGAAATTGCAGAGAATATGGATACTCAAACAACGAGTGTGAAAGCACCAAATAAGGAACTGGCCAATGATCCATCAACGGAGCGGAACGTTTTCATCTCCGTCGATGACCCAGACCTCCCAGACAAAATAAATGGTGCATCAGCCATTATAATCGCTTCAATGGGAGAATATGATGAATTAGCTCTTGAGGCGGCACTTCGGACAAATGTGCCGTATGTGGGTCTCGTCACAAGCGTGCCTCGACGAAACGAATTAGCGACAACAGTTGCTGATCATCTCGGGACCGATCCTGACACAGTTATTAACGCTATTAGCGCTCCAGCTGGTATCGATATCGGTGCTGAATCACCAAGTGAAATTGCGGTGAGCATCATTGCTGAGTTGATTGCCCATCAACAGCATGTTACCGGATCTATTGAGATTGAACCAGGGGACGCAAATATTATTACGCCAAACATAGATACTTATCCCGCCATGGAGAAAGATATCGGTGAAAGTCGAGATAATCGCGATCAATCCGAGAAAATCGATCCCGTGTGTGGTATGCAAATAGCTACTTCTGAGGCTATGACAGTGGATTATAATACTACAACCTATTACTTCTGTAGCGAAGGTTGTGCCCAAGCATTCAAAGAACAACCGGCAAACTACATCGATGAGGTCGGTAAGTATGACTGAAACCAGTTCATCTGCCTTTTCCGACCTATCTGAGGAAGATTTACGAATGATATTCGACGATGCAGATTATGTTGCCGATGAAGAATTAACGACGACCGTGTACCTTGCATTAAAAATGGGAAAACCACTGTTAGTGGAGGGTGCACCAGGAGGTGGGAAGACCGAACTTGGAAAAGTACTTGCAGAGGGACTGGACACGAAACTTATTCGCCTGCAATGTTATGAGGGTTTGGCTGCTGAACAGGCGCTTTATGAATGGAATTATACAAAGCAATTACTGGCTGTGCAGTCTGGAGAAGGAGCGGTCGCAACCGATCAATCGGTATTTTCCGATGAATATCTGTTCGAACGACCATTGTTAGAAGCGCTTCGTCATGAGGGTGATACCCCACCGGTATTATTGATTGATGAAGTTGATCGAGCAGATGAAGAATTTGAAGCCTTCTTGTTAGAAATATTATCCGATTATCAGGTATCAATCCCTGAATATGGGACGGTAACAGCAGACCAGTTACCGGTGGTAATTATCACCTCCAATCGAACCCGCGGGCTCAGCGATGCCTTGAAACGCCGATGTCTATATCTCCATGTCGAGCCACCCACGTTTGAAGAAGAATTCGAGATAGTACAACGAAAAGTACCCAAACTTGATGCAGTTGTTGCATCTGAAGTATGTGCTATCGTTCAAGAACTCAGAGAGGAGTCGTTCCTTAAGCAACCAGGTGTCGCTGAGACACTTGATTGGGCCAGAGCAGTTGCCGAATTACGATCCGCTGATGATACAACCCCGATTAGCGCGGAAGAAATAGAGCAGACAATCGGGACCCTACTAAAAGAAATCGAGGATCTGGAAGAAGTAGACACTGAATTATTGGAACAGCTTGTTGATGCAGCCAGCGAGGCACGGCAAACCGTTGAAGCCTAATCCTATGTCATCTGAAATTCCCGATTTCACGCAAGCAAAAGACCACGTTATTTCGCAGGTTATCGAATTTATTCATACGCTTCGTTATGAAGGTGCATCTATTCCAGCAAATGCAGCGATACTGGCACTAGAGTCCTTAGCAACAGTAGGTCTCCGTGAACGCAGTCGTGTGCGGGCGGCGTTACGTGCGTCGCTAATCTCGGACCCGCAAGACCGTGAAATCTTCGACGAACATTTTCCCGATTTCTGGTATCGTCTCAAAAGTGGCCTTGCAGCAGCTGCGATGGATGAGCAAACGGATGGATCCGAAGGGGATGAAACGCAATCTCAAATTACTATCGATGATGATATTTCAATACTGTCTGCAAATTCCCGAATGAATATCGTAGGAAAAGGGAAGGGGGATATAACTGATAAAGAACAATCTCTTACATCACAGCACATCACAGAACATGATGAGGAAGTTGACCAAAGAGCGGCTAATCAACGGTCTGGTACATTTAGCGCAACAGGAAGGAGTGTACGAATAACCAGGGAACCCTCTTCGAATACTATTGATCGTGGTATACTTCGGCGATTTGAAAATGCAATCGCAACACTGCCAGGCCGAAGATGGAAACACTCAAAGAGTGGCGAAACGATACATGCACGTCGAGCACTTCGTGAAAGTTTGGATACGGGAGGAATCGCTGTGACGTTGCCCCAACAAGAACACAAACAATCAACATACCAGCTAACTATTTTAGTCGATGTTAGTCGATCGGTCATCGATGCCATCGACCGTGGTTTCTTGCTGTCCTTTCTTGATGGACTAAGATCGGGCAGTCGATCAGTAAGGATATTCTTTTTTGATACGGATATCAAAGAGGTAACTGATATATTTCGGAGTAAAGGAGGTGATCCGTCAGCGGCACTTGAAAATGCGGAAATTGAGTGGGGCGGGGGGACCCGAATCGGTAAATCTCTACAAACTCTCAACGATGAATGGCCGTATGCGATTGATAGACAGACAATAACGCTTGTTATCAGCGATGGCTTAGAGGTTGGCGATGTAGCAACATTGAAAACAGGCATGTCATGGATGGCCCGTCGATCGGCCGGTATCCTTTGGTTAAATCCATTAGCAACCTCAACTCAATATGAGCCGACCTGTCAGGGAATGCAAATCGCAACACAATATATTGATGGATTATTTGCATTTGGTGGGAATGAAGATATTGCCGAAATAGCGCGGCAACTTGAGCAACATACTGTAAGCAGACAAATTGGGTATCAACATGATTTCAGGGATAGAAATACGCTCTCATCATGACAACTGAGATACTTCCGAGGGTGTACTCCGAGCTTGTTGACCGTGCTACAACTATGTCGGATCCCCAAGTGACGGTGGGAGAGCAAATCATTATGGTCGAGGTTCGCAATGAGAAGGGTTCGAAACAAGTAGGATTGGCGCATTGGCCAAATGCTGATGCATCGACCTCCTGGCCAAGCACCGTCAAAGAATTGAGTCATCTCTCCCAAGCAACAAAACCACACTTGCGAGCGTGTGGTATTGCAACGCTCAATGCACTTTCCGCATCAATTATGAATTGGAAATATGGAGATCCAATGGCAAATATTTCGAACGATGTTGATGTTATATCAACAGTTGGATTGTTTCAGCCAGCGTTCAAGAAATTCGATGACATAACAGTTCGAATCGTTGAACGAGACATTCCTGACACTATTGAGACACCACCTGATGTCACAGTTACAACCCATCCACCCTCCGAATGTCAGATGGCATTTCGAGATGCCGAGATTTGTTTCATAACCGGATCAACACTTGTGTATGGAGGGAGTGAGCGATATCTCCAGGCACTACGCGAACAAAATGTACCACTTTCGATCCTGATTGGAGCAACTGCATCTCATTGGCCAGAACCAGCATTCGATGCTGGCATTGATATGGTGGCTGGTATTCAAGTAACTGATACAAGTGTCGTAAGAAACCGTGTTGCAAGGGGTGAATGTGGTACAGATCTCCACTCAGCAGGCACAAGAAAAGTATATATTCCAAAAGAAAACAAACTGTCAAGGGTGATGCTCTCTTAATTACGGAGTGTCAAGACGCGTGTATGACTAATTCAACAATTGACGATTCAAACTGGAGTATTCCCGAAACGGAAGTCCTAGAACGTGTCCGTGATATTCTCGATAGTCAAAAGCAGGGCGTATTAGCAACCATAATTGATGTTGAAGGGAGTGCATATCGGCGGCCAGGGGCGAAAATGATAGTGTCCGAAGAGGGAGAAGGAATCGGCCATATCACTGCGGGATGTCTTGAAGACGAAGTTGAACGACTGGCCGATGATGTACTCGCTAGTGGTAAACCGCGGGTTGAAACATATGACTTACGACCGGAATCGGAAGATGATGTTTGGGGGCTTGGCGTCGGTTGTAATGGGATTGTTGATATACTGGTAGAACCTATTGATGAGTCCTATCAACCGGTTATCAAAGCCCTCAATGTGGGGAATGATGTCGGAGTTATCACAATAATTGATGCTGAAAATACTACATCTGTGGGATCGCGTGGATATTATGATCCAAGTGAAGGGAAATTTCGCCTTGATGATGATTTCCCAGAAGATATTGCCGATGATCTCAAACAGGTTACAGAAAATCTCGTGGAAGATGGCCGTGCTGATTCATTCGAGATAGATGGGACGACCGTGTTTGTTGATGGTATTGCAGCCCCTGATGACCTCGTCATTGTTGGCTCTGGCCATGACATCGGTCCAATTGCCTCCCTCGGTAAGCAGGCTGGCTTTCAGGTTACTGTTGTCGGGTTTCGAGGGGCAAATGCGACCCCAGACCGGTTCCCTGCTGCAGATAACGTTATTTCCACCTCACCGGCACAGATACGTGACACCGTAGATTTTGATGCTGATACGTATGTCGTCGTTGCAACGCATAATTTCATCGATGATCGTATCGCAGTTAAGGAACTTCTTGAGTCATCCGTTCCCTATGTGGGTCTTATGGGACCACGGGAGCGATTTGATGAAATGATGGACGATTGGGAATCAGAAGACACAACAATACCTGATTCCGAACTTGATCGGCTGTATACCCCAGTCGGTCTTGACCTCGGCGGTGGTTCTCCCCATCAGATTGCCATTAGTATTATCAGTGAAGTCCTTGCCGTGAGTAATGATCGTGAACCACGGCACCTGAAAGAGCGCGAAGGTCCAATTCATGATCGGGTCGAAATACCACAAGATAGTTAATCGATTGGTGGTATTGCACCAGGCTGTTAGGATGAGAGCTGTAATATCTGGCCTTATGGTAATCACCATGTGATCGAATAATCTAAGGTAGAGCGGTTTTCAGTCGCTGATTCGTATTCTTCTCGCATAATCGAAAAGCGGTGTTGGTCGGTAACCTCGCCACTTGGTCGAGGTGAATGTTGGCGCAATACACCTTCATGCTGGCCATCAAATTTATCAATATATTTTTCAATCATCCGTTTAGATGCGGTATTTT
>JBDGRB010000171.1:0-10560 GCA_042218485.1 Halobacteriaceae archaeon
TACGCGCTTCCTCCCACGAGTGAACTCGTGGGCTTCCGCGCTGCTACCGCTGTGAATGGGCCGTGATGCCACGACAGCCCATCTGTTTCACCTTCTTCATGCCGGAGTTATGAAAAAATAACCATTAATTGCTCTTCTATTTGGTATTTATGTAATATCCATAACATTACTTGTCCAATTCCAACTTCAATTACTGTGATGATAACCGTTACAATGACAGTATATTCACTGGAAACCGTCACTCCGGCTGGAAGACTAAATTCACGATCCCAGATTGGATAAAACAGCGCTATACCACGTTTACTACCAACGATGTCAAGTACAAAATGTGAGATGATACCAATCCAGACGAAGTGAAGATTATCCAAATACAATGGATAGAAAGCGATTAATCCAAGCACGGGCAGATTATGCAATGCTTTCCGGTGGCGTCCGTAATGAGCGTCAATATCCGGAAATAAGCAACCCAGAATAATTGGGATAAATAACATCCCTACCATTTGAAATGTCGCAAGCGATCCAGACGGTTTTAATATATATCCCAACCCAATTGCAAGCAATCCACCGTTTAATATGTGTTCCTTTTGATTCATGCCAGCATTCACTTCATATAATGATATCAAATTATTCGACTTTCGATTTCACTTTCTAATAATTCGAGGGCTTGCCGACTCGCTAACTCTCGGTTTTCTTGGCGATCTCCATCAAATTCATGTCGTTCGACAGTTGTAAATGATTTATTTGTTCCCCACGTGCCGGCAAATGCCAACCCGATATAAACAGTGCCAACTGGATTTTCGTCAGTACCGCCTGTTGGACCTGCAATACCGGTCGTCGATACTGCCCAGTCTGTTCTACATTTATCACGGGCACGTTGGGCCATTTGTCTAGCGACAGGTCGACTCACCGCGCCATATTCATCCAGAGTTTCGCGGGTGACAGCTAAATCAGTAATCTTTGCTGTATTCGAATACGTAACATACGTTTGCTCGTAGTAATCGCTTGATCCAGAAATGGATGTTACCAACGTTCCGATCATCCCACCTGTACAAGATTCAGCTGTTGCGATCGTTTGTTCTTCTTGCCGCAATTTTTCACCAATCCGCTTTTCAACGGGGGGTGAATCAGCAAATTCTTGCATCATTGGATAATTCAACCCACCAGTAGAAGAACTCTATGGCAAGTAGGATTTCATACAAATAAGTCAAAGTGAACTACCCCGCCCTCATCGCGCCTGTGGAGCGCTCCTGGCGGACGGGGACTAAGCCTCCAAGAGTTAAATAACAACAACTCAAAAGGATGGAAATGTGACGTAGTCATATGGATTACGAAGAACCGTTGTTTTTCAAGATAATGTCGTATGCAGATCAATACGATGATGTCATCGATATGGTAAGTGGGGATCCAGATTGGGGAGCGCCATCAGGCATTTCTGAGGGATTACATGAATTTGCTGATTTGGGTGGTGAAGATTATCAGTATGCACCAAGTGAGGGGATCCCAGAATTACGTGAAGAAATCGCCGCTCGGCGGAATGTTGACCAATCGAAAGTCATTATAACTAATGGGGCTGCTGAAGCTAATCACCTTGCGATTGCTGAAGCATTAGATTATCACGATGAAAATACTATTTTACTTACTGATCCCGTATATCCATACTATCCAAGCAAAGCCCAGTTACTTGGCGGATCCATCACCTATATTCCCACAAATAAAGACGGATCATTGAATATCGAGGCGTATAAGGAGGCAGTGGACACGGCGACGAGTTGTATTCTGATAAACAACCCAAATAATCCGACAGGGGCGGTGTATTCCTCTGACACTATTGAGGCGTTGAAAGACTTAGCAGAAGACGCGAATGCTTTCCTAATCTGTGATGAGGTATACGACCATTTCGATCATTCTGGTACATTCAAAAGTGCCAATCAGTTTTCATCTTCAAATATTATAATTACCAATTCGTTTTCAAAATCGCTTGCCATCACCGGATTTCGTATTGGGTATGGGATTTTCCCCGAGAAAATTGTCGATTCAGTTACGACCCGTCATATGCTATCTACTATTACGGCGAATCGGCAAGGACAGTTTGCAGTCTTGCGAGCCCTCCAAAATACAGATCCAACCTACTATGAGGATATTCGAGCACTCCTTCAAGAGCGTATTGAAACCTTTACAAAAACACTTGATGAAATAGGAGCTACCTATACGGAACCACAGGGAGCATTTTATGTCATGGCGAAATTCCCCGATTTCGAAGGAACCTTGGACAATACTAAATTATTAATTGATAAGGCAAGGGTGGCAGGAATGCCTGGAGAGACGTTTGGCTCGACAAAAACCGATTGGTTGCGGTTTGCCCTTGTTACATCTCGTGTTTCAGAGGCCGCAGATCGTCTTTCTCAATTTTTCGATGGCTGAATATCGGAAACATACGAATCGGCCTGATTTATAGGGTCTGGCAATTTCCAATCCGAACAATTGGCTTCAACGATCTCGAGAGCGGTTTTAGCGCTTACTTTATGGCCTGGACTAATATAAATAGGGTTAATATACCGATTTTCAGTTTGTTGATATTGTTTTGATTGAAATACATATCCGATCGTTGTATCAGTGGTGGCTGTAACAGTATCGTTCGCTGTTATTGGGATTCTTGTACCCTGTGGAAGCGGTTTTTCAATAGGCTGTTGGGGCGTTCCACACAGCAGATTTTTAGCAATCCCGATTGTCGGGACGTCAAACATGACACCAATATGGGTTGCAATACCTGCCTCCCGGAAGTGAATTCGGCCATTTCCATCAAATAGTAATATATCAGGCTCACACCTAAGAGACGTTAATCCCTCAATGATTGCTCCGCCTTCTCGAAATGCCAATAATCCAGGGATATAAGCTATCTCAAGGGATTTAATTCCCTTCTGTCGCTCAATCAACTCACCATCTTTAAAGGCTAAAATGCCACTCACAGCTTTGTTATCCGTAAACCCTTGATCAATTCCGGCAATAATAGGTTCGATACAGGTGGTTGGGGACATCCTGTTCTCGCCCCAGGATTTCACAAAATTAGATTTATCGGAAAAGACAGCTTTGTTTGCTATCTCCTGTTGGAGGTGTTTCATTTCCGTTTGTGACAAATCTGGATCGGGGCGGAATTCTGGATGGACTATTTCCATTGCTTTAGAATGGTCCTCTTCGACGTGACCCACCACCCCTTTGACCCATTTGTAACTGTTGCGGTGCGGATTCACCTTCGCGGCGTAATTTTAACCCATAAAGTAGTCCGATACCAAGTCCTGCTAAGTGAGCAAGTTGGGCCACCCCGCCGGCTCCGATTCCGCCATATGCACTCATAAGCACCGCAAATCCTGCAAACAGTAGCGTTGCAAGCCATAATGGCATCGGTATTATAAAGTAAAGATAGATTCGTAGATGTGGATTTAGTACTGTCAGAACGCCAAGAATTGCCGCAATTGCACCGCTTGCCCCAACAACCCCACTGAGTTGTGACATTAACGCGGCAGTTCCCACCTGAGCGAGGCCGGCAATAATTCCAGCTACGATAAATAATGCAATGAATTTTTTCCCACCAATCCGTCGTTCAACGACAGGGCCAAAGAAATACAGCACGATACTATTAAAGAGAATATGAAAGAGGTTAGCAGGGCTATGGGCAAATATCGAGGTAATCCAGGTCCAAATATAGAGAATGTGATTGGACCGCAATACGAAAATCGTTTCAAAAACACTTGGTGCGAATATAAGGACAAGCCATTCAAGCGCAAATGTAATCCACATTAATCCAAGCAAGATATAGGTAATATTCCCACGGAAATATGCGAAGAATCCACCACGGCCTGTATCGATTCCCAACTTATCGAGAGTTCCACTTGAGGATTTCAGTTCGTCACGAACACTATCATCGAAGCCGCTGTCAAAGACCCGCTCTGGATCCCCCCAATCATCAAGCCCAGAACAATTATGATTTTCTGGGAGACGATGTTCAGAACAATAGGTACCACCACACATACGACAATGATATGGCATTGATTCCTGTTCACCGCACCGGTCACACTGCGCCATTAGCATATTTTAAGAGATGGCAACCAAAGCCTTTTGGGGTTTAGTTGCCTTTCTCCCTCGCCTGAAGGAGTGGGCTTTCGCCTCGCTACCGCTGAAACCATAGGAAATTCCTTATTCAATAAGGCGATGTAGTGAGTGATTCGATTTCGCAGCTTATCTCCCTGGAAAAGTAACGTAGGCAAATTTTTCTTTACCTATATATAATTTCTATGTGTGAAAGAATATCAACGAAAACAGTTGCTTGAACGAATCGAGCGGGAAGGAGCAACTGTTGGAAATTCAATTCCTGAAACAATTAGTCTCGATGGTGAGCCATTTAATTTACACAGTTTCATCTTTGATATTCGATCAATGGACACTATTCCATCTGAAGAGCGAGAACGTATCGATAGAATCAAAAAATTACTTCGTCGAGAACGATTGCAACGGAAACAGCAATTAGCAAATAGATCTATGACCTATACAGAAGGTGAAGAATTGGCTCAGTCAATCATTGGTATTGATCGAGCACTTACAGTCCTCGAAAATCTTCAATCAACGGATATCGAAGCTGAAATCGATGCCCAAGAAAAAGCAGATGCAAAACGGTGGTTTAACTTCTTGCGGAAGGCACTTGGAACTGATTCCGAACATACAGGGATTCAACGATGAGTCGTAATAATGAAGTAGCAAATTTACTTGAAGAATATGCAGATCTTCTTGAGGCACAAGATGGCGGCTATAAACCTCGAACGTATCGACAAGCAGCAGATAATGTTCGGGACCACCCAACTCCAATAGAAGATCTGGTAGCTAATGGCAAGGACGCTGTCACACAAATTGACAAAGTTGGTGATAGTATTGCGGATAAAATAATAGACTATATTCAGACAGGGTCGATGGAAGCACTCGAAAAGCAACGAGATAAGTTGCCGGTTAATATGGAAGAATTAACCAGCGTTGAGGGAGTTGGGCCAAAAACGGTCGGGAAACTCTATCGGAAATTGGGGATAACAACCCTCGAGGAATTAGAAACCGCAGCTGACAATCAAAAAATCCGTGAATTAGAGGGATTTGGTAAAAAAACAGAACAAAATATATTAGACAATATCGATTTTGCCAAACGCGCACAAGAGCGTCATCGGTTGGGCGATGGCAAACCAATCGCAAATGACATCAAATCGTTTTTATCAAATGTATCTTCTGTTGAAAAGTGTGATATCGCTGGTTCCACGCGTCGATGGCGTGAAACGATCGGTGATATAGATGTTTTAGTAGCCACGACAGACCGAAAACATGTTGCTGATCGCTTTACTAACTGGGATCGAGGGGACGAAGTTATAGAAAAAGGAGAGGATAAAGCGAGCATTCGGATTAAAGAGTTACGTGTTGATTTACGACTCATTAAGCCTGATGAATATGGAAGTGCATTACAGTATTTTACTGGCAGTCAGGATCATAATATTTCACTTCGAGAATATGCGATTCAACAAAATAAAAAGGTTAACGAGTATGGTGTATTCGACATTAGCGATGTCGAAAACAAAGATGCTGGCCAACGCGTAGGTGAGCGATTAGCAAGTGAAACCGAAGAAGACGTCTACCAGTCACTCAATCTTCCATGGATCCCACCCGAACTTCGTGAAGACCGTGGAGAAATCGAGGCCGCCAAAGAAGATAATCTGCCTGATTTATTGACACGTTCCGATATTGCTGGTGATTTACATGTTCATACGGACGCATCAGATGGGGATGCTTCATTGGAAACGATGGTCAACAATGCGCAACGTTTTGGTCATGACTATCTCTGTATTACAGATCATGCTGATGGACCAGGGGTAGTCGGTGGAAATGGACTCAGTGACTCGGAGATTCGTAATACTATTGATTCAATACAATCCCTTTCACAGAATAACGAACTCGAAATTACCGTTTTAACTGGCATTGAGGCAAATATAGATGCTGATGGTGCCATTCCTCTCTCTGATGATCTATTTTCCGAACTCGATCTCGTCGTCGCTTCTCCGCATACAGCGCTTGGTGATACGAAAGAAGATGTGACTGATCGGTTATGCACTGCTATGCGATCGTATGATATCGATATCCTCGGTCATCCAAGCGGTCGACTAATTCAGAGTCGGAAAGCAATGGATTTCGATATTAGCAAAGTCGCTCAAGTAGCAGCAAATAATAATGTCGCCCTTGAGATTAATAGCAATCCTGCTCGATTAGATCTCTGGGGATCCGCTGTTCAACAATCCATTACCAACGGGGCCAAAATCGCAATTAATACGGATGCACACAGTGTCGGTGAATATGAAAATATTGAATATGGCGTCCATACAGCTAGACGGGGATGGGCTGAACCTGGTGATGTGATCAATACATGGGAGATTGATCAACTCACTGAGTTCCTAGAAGAATGAACGATCGGAATGCATTCCTTGTCGATGAGATGCTTGGCAGGTTAAAAACGTATCTTCGGATGTGTGGCTATGATACAAAATATATTGGTGACATAGATGATGTGTCGCCAGCCAAGATCGAATCCATTGTAAATGATGAAAGCAGAATTTTACTCACCCGCAATAGACAGCTTTCCCAGACAATCGATAACGCAATATATATTAAACCCACAGATATCGAAGATCAGCTACAAATCCTTGTCCACCGTGATTTCGAGTTATCAATGACAACACCAACCAGATGTTCTCATTGCAATGGTATCCTAAGTGAGGTCACTGAATTAGGATCCACACCTGCATATGCCCCAGATCCAAATGATGAGCAATTATGGCAGTGTAAGCAATGTGGCCATTTTTATTGGAAAGGAAGCCATTGGGATGATGTGAAACATCGGATAGAAATGTTATCCAAATGAGAGTATGTTCGGATACCTAAATGTGAAGGATAAAGAGGCGGTCACTCATTCTCCTTGATATGCTTCCCAATGCTGACAGGGTTCCATATCATCCATCAATTCATCGAAGTGTCCACAATAAGGTTGAATTCCTTCATCAGTTCGGACATATTTAAATTTTGCACAGTTGCCACAATATTTATCGCCAGTTTCATCCTGAACTGCGGAATTGGATTGCTGATTTGGGGTTGCGGAATCATTTGTGTCGGTGATGATCGTTGCTTCTTCTCCACCATCACTTGTTGGAGTCCCTGTTTGGGTATCTGCATCGGTATCAGTTAAATTTCCGAACACACCAACACCACCAAATGCTTTCCGTGCTTTGTCAACATCTTCTTTTACAACTTCGACAGTTTTCGTTTCTCCTCCTTTTTTGAAGGTGAGCGTAACCGTCCCACCCGGGTCATTACGCCGTTTAAATGTCGCTATTGCCGTAAATAAACACCAGAATGTCACAATCAAGCCAAATGAATAGATGACCAACGTACCAAGGGCTAACGTCGTTGGAATTCCTGTTGTACCAAACCATCGCTCGGGATAGGCAAACCGAAATAACAGGATCCCTAATATCGTAATGCTTGCTCCGATAGCGGCCGCACCTCGTTGAAATTTGTTTGCAGGTAAGACGATGAAAATACCAACAAATACTGCTGGAACACCGATTCCAGCGACAATACCAGCGAGTTCACGGGCAGCAAAAACAGAGAAGCCTTCAGAAACTAGGATTGGAGTACCAGCAGCGATAATTCCAAGGCTTACAAGCAATACTCCAACGATGAACAGTGCTGTTCCGAGAATGATCTTCCGTCGGCTCACCACCCCTTTATGATTCTCATAAGCCTCTCCAAGGCTTGGCATAACTAGTGTATCGTTTCCTAGTGGCAAAAACCTATGTCAGACTGCTGTCAGACTATCGCCACAAACTAATCGTTGAGAGCATCTTCCCAGAGTGAAAATTGATTTGGTATCGAAACCTCTAATCGAGGGGATACTAAATATCTATCTATGTCGGAAGAGGAAAATGGTGAATCTGAAGAACTTCCATATGAACTGAGTGAGGATAGTCCCTCAGTTGATGGCGCCCCGCTGGGGCGTGTCTCGTCGCGATTAACATGGGGAATCGAACGAAGTGAACTAATCCGTAAGGAAGGAGATACCTCAATTCGGACGCCAAATGGTCCTCGATCGTTGGAATCTATTTTAGAAAACATTGATATCCCTTACTTCGAATCCCAACAGGAATTCGAAACAGCTGTTCGTGAAGAAATTGGGTATGGCCCTGTCGAAACAGCAGAATGATGTCGTTGCTTGTTCTTGACGAATATATTTTAAAATATTAGGCATCTCACCCCCCGCCATCCGGATTATAGGATGAGTAGTCCTTTGGGTCCGTAGACGACCGAAATGTAGATTAATCCAAATAATGTGGCATTATAGAGGCCATGCATTAGTGCAGGAACCACTAAATTGTTGGTCCGTTCAAAAGCAACCCCAAATAAGAAACTCGGGACAAGTAATACGGCGATTGTCACAATCGCTGCCGTAAAGGATCCTATAAGCGCAGTAAAGTGAGCCGGCGAAAACATAAGACTTGCAAGAATAATCGCTGGAATTGCGGAGAACTTTTCACGTAACGTATTTTGAATTATCCCACGGAAAAACAATTCCTCAGAAGGGCCAACAACGAGGATCTGTAACGGGATGATATATGGCAAAATGTCGGGATGTTCGAGTGCAATTTGGGCCGCTTGGTTTTGAGCTGTCGGTAATCCTAATATTTTTGTTACAATGATAGCAACTGCGTATACGACAACAAACGTACCAATATATCCGCCGATAATCCATCCGATTTCCCGGAAAGAATTAGGCAATTCTATCGGAATAAAATCGAAGGAGAGATTTCGATATTCAAGAAAGCTATATGCTGCAATTGGAAATGCTATTCCCTGTAATGAAATCATACTCAGAAATAATATGTCGAGACTGCTGAGTTGCAACCCAAGGATTCCCTGCACGAAAAATCCTAACAGGAAAAGTACTAAAATACCAAAGATAAATGCAGCAATGGATAGGAAAATCATCGTGCCAACCAATGTAATTTTACCTACTTCTTGGCGATAAGCGTTCATTGAATAGTCAAATTTGGGAGCTATAGGTGTTTCTTTTTTACGAATCGCTATAGAAATTGTTCAAGCTCCGTTTGAACTCCAGACACCAAATTTGATTTTTGTTTTAATGCTTCATACGACATTGGCAATTCTTTGCTTATTCGTTGAACCGCTTTATTGAGTGTTTCTGCCGTTGCGGCTTCTCTATCGAAAGCATTACGAATGCTTTCTCGGATTTGCCAGACCCCAACTGGAGCCCAATATTCATCTGATACTTCACGTAATACGAGACATTTACCTTGTCGGTTGCTGTCAGTTAAATATTCTAACACGGCCAAACGGGCTGCATAATATGCACCAGCTGTTTCATCAACATATCCACTGCGACCTGTATATCCTTCATGAGCACTAGCTAACCACGTTTCCCCGTTTGGATCCGGGTTCCAAATGCTCCCGGGAGATTTCATTTCCACTAATTCAAATTCCCATTTCCCCGGCGTGATGATAATCCAGTATCGATTTCCTAAATATTCATTCATCCAAACTGTCGGGGTACCAATAGATTGATTCGACTGGACGCGACCACGGAGAAACTTACCAATTGTATCATCAACTGCCGTTATTGACCACCGCGTTGGAACGAGTTTTCGGTTTTCGGCTTTTCCCAGCGCGCCAACGGATAAAATATTATTAATCTGATAGACATCGTATCCTCGTCTATATAAATAATTTATCGCTCCTTCAGCTTGCCATTCATCGTCTTCGAGTGTTTTTTCAATTGCTGGCGGGACGTGGGGATTTTCTCGTAGAGTTGCATTTTCTGCTTCAGCATTGGGGCCTGTTGGTGTTGTTATATCATCGACTGACACATCAAATTCTGGTGTGTTCGCTAAGCCTATTTCAACATCGACTGGTTTGTCGGCGATTGCAATCTCTCGCTGGGTCCCAAGAAATCCTTCCCAGATATCATTCACGTTTATATCTCGGTATTGACGGGAATTGATCAATCCAGTCCGATATTTTAAAATTGACTCGATGCCTAAGTTCCTGTCATACCATTCGCCGCTTGTGGCGTATTCGTCGGCTTGATCTTGGTCTTTGACTGGCGCAAGAATCCCTGAAGATATATTGGGATAATTTGATCGACCAACAAACACGGATGGTGCTTTGCTGTCAATATTGGGGTTCTGTTGATATGTTGACTTGAAACGTGATTCGATATCGTCTATATGGTCAATAATCTCATATGATTTATCTTTCGCAAGTTGGCGTCGTTGATGATCGGCATCGGGCGACAACTCGTCGATATATGCATCGAGTCGCATACAGATTATAATAATAGAGAATTGCGTATAAACGTACGGATCAACAGCTTCCGAGGTGTATCTAAAGGCAGAGCAGGCAGAGTACTTCGAGGCCTTACAGTAATACAAGGCGAAGGCCCACGACATTAGTCGTGGGATGAAGCCGACA
>JBDGRB010000101.1:0-10553 GCA_042218485.1 Halobacteriaceae archaeon
CCTGCTGCGCCCCGTAGGGCCCGGATTCTTGTCTCAGAATCCGTCTCCGGGCTCTTGCTCTCACAACCCGTACCGATTATAGGCACGGTGGGCCGTTACCCCACCGTCTACCTAATCGGCCGCAGCCACATCCTGTGGCGCCGAAGCGTTTCCAGCTCACCTCACTCCAGATGGTGAGCCTTATTCGGAATTAGCCTCAGTTTCCCGAGATTGTTCCGATCCACAGGGTAGTTTGGCCACGTGTTACTGAGCTGTTCGCCACGGGTCTAACCCGTGCGACTAGCATGGCTAAAGCGGACTCCCATAGCAATGGCCTCTGGCAGGATCAACCAGAATGTGCCGGCAAAAATGCCGGCTTGGCGGGAACACACAAAGGTGTGTTCATTGGTTGGTCACATGACCAACCGGATATCACCAAACCATCAAGGCTAACATCAGATTCCATCTATACGGCCTGTGACCGCAGGGGCGGAATCCTCATCTCTTTCGGACCTAATAGTAACCCTGAAAGACTATTAAAGGCTTCGAATAGGGTCCACACAGGTCCATTTGGCGATCCCCATTTGTGTGAATTAACCATTTCATTGGAATGGGTTTCAGCCATTTAATCAATGCGGTTTCCATCGACGTGGCAATTTACCCCGTCCCAATTGTCGGTATTGACGATGTGCATTGATGGATAAAGATATTGGACTACTTAAGCCCGTCGAACCATATCAATGATTCATTTCTCAGACCAATAATCGATGAAGGTACCCTACAATGACGAATTTGTTTCCTCGCAGAATAATCTATGATTCAAGCAACAATCACTACGTATCGAATTATCCGGAAGAATATTCCGTGGGTGGAGATCGACCGATCATCTATCGCGGTATACGTTATCCCGGCGAGTGAGAGCCCACGGACATCACATATTACGTCGCATCGCCGAAAAAAATATTGAAAGAAAAAGGGGATGTTTATATCTCGTCTAAATGCTCGATACCTTTCTTCGAGACGTTCGCTTCAGTGATTTCAGGTGGCATCCATTCCGGCGCATCTGACGGCGCTTCTTCTTCCCACGCCCACGCTTCATATTTGTGGACTTTGTCTGTGCCCTTTTCACGGAGTCGAATTTCCTCAGCATGGTCTTTCGCCTCCTCCTCACTACTGGCAACGTTATCTAATCGTCGAGCAGCTTTGAGCGCAGCTTGTCGTGGGGTGTTTCCACTGAAAACACTGGTTTCGTTACCTTCTGGATCGCGAAGTGCAAAGTTTCTCTTACCGTCTTCTCGTACCATGATTTATCCCCATATTCAACCAGAACACCGTACATGATAAAGATACCGGATATTGCACCACAAAATATTTATATTATAATTGCTGATTCGCTAAAAACCGCCAACGCAATGGTGAATTTCCACGATTTTGATGCTGATTTTTGCGCCCCCGCAACTTGTAGACTCGCTGTATGTCTTCAAACAGACTTAAGTATATCCTACATCGAAGTTTTGCATAACGATAAAGGTCGATGGTTCGAAAGAAAAAACTCAGCCCAAGTGGGGCTCAAGGTGAAGATGGAGATTATCATAACGCCCATGTCAATCTCCATGAAGATGAATTAGAAGTCGCAGGATTATCGATCGGTGACGAAGTGTTTGTACGAGTCAGAGAAGACAAGATCATCATTCAAAAAGCGAACACGGATGATGTCGAACACGAGTTCTAAAAGGTATAGAAACTGACGACCCACAGGTTAATATCGCCGACCCGACATCTTGTGACCTGTTCAGCTCCCGAGGTAGATGTTTTCATCACTCGAGGGCAGATAATCGAAATTCAAACGCCGCAACTGGAGTTTCGATATTATGTTCAGCGAGGACCTTCGGATGGATTTCACCGATGACACCAGCCTGTTCGTTATTAAATTGAATATGGGCACATCGGCCATTGATAAAGGATGGATGTTCAGTACGAGGCGTTGACAAACTAACACCGAAGTTTTGCGCCAGTGTCTGTAATCGTCCTTTGATATCTTCATATGACGCATCTCGACGAGCGATAACACCTGCAACTGTTTGCCGTTCAGTCACATTTGTTGGCTGTGATTCATCAACATAGGCACTTAATCCGATTTCGGCGAGATCTTGTGGATATGACCGATGGGTGTTATTTTCTAATACCATCATGATCGAAGGGAGTGCCCACGTGCGAACAATCGTATAATCTTCACTATATGGTTCAGTAATTGAGGGAGGTTCATTCGCACCGAAGACATTGGCATCAGGTGAGAGGTTCATCCGATGGAATATTTCAGCTTCATTAATCAAGTGAAAATTCAGCAGATCCTCAAAACCAAGGCCTACTAATTGGGTCCGTACCGCATTTTCAAGGCGAGAGGCTTCAGTCCGACCACCAATGGTATTGACATCGGGATATTGCGGAACAAGGGTGTTAAACCCATAGGCACGGCCGACATCATCAATTAAATCAACGGGATGTAATATATCGACTCGATACGGTGGAATTTCAGCTGTATATTCTATCGAATCAGAAGATGTATAGGTTGCATCTAATCCCGAACGTTCAAACAGGTCTATGACGGTTGAAGGGTCTAACTCCGTTCCAAGCATGTTTGTTAACCGCTCATGTGATAGCCGTTTCTCTTTGGTCGATAAATCCGGACGAATGAGTTCCCGATCAGGATACCGAACTGTCACTTCCTCAATAGTTCCACCTCTGGCATCGAGGGCATAACAGAGGATTGTACACATTTTATCGATAGTCCACTGGTCTGTACCCGTCATTTCGATAAATAGATCACGTGTATCTGTCGTGACTTCGGTCCGCCGCCCGTTAATCACCGGTGGGAATGAAAATAGCCCTATATCATCATAAATTGCTGGATACATGTCGTACTCATCGACAAGATCAGCATACTCTTGACCTGTTGAATGCTCGGTTAGAACTTCTTTCGGAGTTAGTTCTTGATCACTGTCAAGCGGGACAAAAACATCTCCATTGGGTTCGATACCTCGATAAATTATGGATTTCTCGACATTTTCCTCCCGAGGTTCGGCACCTTCGAGGGGTTCGCCACGCAACATTGTGAGATCATGAATACCAATGGCACCTTTATCGCGGGTCCGTCCCATCGTCGCGTGAAGCTTCTCCTGCAGTTGAATGACAGAATCAAGAATTTTGGCATCGAGTTCGATGCCACGAACAATTGCCCCAGTTACGTATGGACGTTGGTCAGGTACACTTTCTTCGACTTCGATAGTCCATTCGGGATCATTAACAGACGGAATATATATCCCGCTCTCGTCACCATACTGATATCGAAGTGAGCGAGCAATCCCTTCAATACTTAACCGATCAAGCCGATCCGGTGCAAATTCGAGTTGGAAGTCACCATCATCAGTTTTCCCTTCAAATTCGAGACCTAATGAGAATAGATCACTTTTGAGTTCATCCTCTGTTTTATCTGGATGTCCTGTGAGTTGTCGTAATTCATCTGGATCGACATTAACAACAGGCATTAGTATAGCACCTCCGTTTCACGGAGCAGGGCTAAATCACAGAGCGTGCCATGGACATCCCTGATATCATCAAAGCCGTATATCAACATCAAGAGTCGCTCTAGTGAAAGGCCCCACGCCATGACATCACATTCAACGCCAAGCGGTTGGAGAACTTCCGGTCTGAACATGCCACTATTCCCAACCTCAATTAACTCGTCTGTTTCGGGATGATGTCCAAATAACTCGAAACTCGGCTCCGTGTATGGATTGTAATGTGGTTTGTATTCAATGTCGGTGATGCCAAATTGCTTGTAAAACTCTTCGAAGGTGCCCATCAAATCGCGAACAGAGAGATTCGATGCCATTACCCATCCCTCTATCTGGAAGAATTCCAAAAGATGGGTCGGATCAAGAGTATCATTTCGGTATACCTTCTCCACGCTATAATATCGTTGAGGTGGGTCAAGATCACCTTTTGCAAACCCGGATAGGTACCGCATCGACAACGACGTTGTGTGGCCTCGTAATGCTAACTCTTTGGCAAATTCCTCATCCCAGGGGGCATGGTACCCTTCCCCATCAGGACCTATGCCAGACCGTTGTGCATTTTCAACCCGTTCGACAAGATCTGCTGGTAATTCATCGATTTTTTCTGGCTTTTCGAGTCCAAAGCGATCCCAATGTGTACGAGCGGGGTGATCTTGTGGCATGAATAGACAATCGTGAATCCAAAAATCGGCATCGATATGCGGGCCTTCCATTTCATCAAAACCCATACTCGTCAAAACATCTTTGACACGTTCAGCAGTTTGTCGGAGGATGTGGACCTTTCCAGAGTTTTGTTCTGTTGCGTCTGCTTCGACATTGTATCGACTGAATTCAACATCTTGCCATTCGCCCGTTGCTAACATTTCGGGGGTTAGTTTGTCAACACCTTCAGTAACCTCAATCCCTTCCATTAATGCAGTCACACCACTTTCTGTCAGGGTCACATACCGTTGGACATGTTCGGTTCGCTGAACAAGACCACGCCGTTCTAACTGCGAAATGACAGACTCATCATCGACAGTTCCTCCACCCCGTAACGTCGTTAATGCTTCCCGTTCGGGATCTGTAGCAGGATCCTTATCAGAATAGGCGATCAACTCTCCTTCCTGAATCTCACCGTATTCTTTCCGGACGAAATTAGAAATTGCGATTTCTTCGGCATCGTCTGGTAATGATGCCCTGTCCATAACATTGCCCAACCCAACTGGGACCTCATCAGCACCTTCTTCAATAGCCGCCCGATATAAACGTAGTTCTGGGAGACCGTTTTCAACATAGGTATTGCCTTCAGCCGTCAACGTAACCTGTTCCGTTTGTTCTTCATCGACTGATACTAATCCCTTTTCTTCAAGAGCAAAAACCGCACTCGTGACGGTTTCGGTTTGTTCATCGATTATTGAGGCTAGCTCTTCGATTGAAGTTGATTCGGTCGCACTTGTGTTTTCCAAGACTGCTTTTTGAATTGCAGTAAGTTGCATAATTGTCAATTATTGTTATATAGCAGAATTTTTACTGTCGATACACCTGAAAGGATAGGTTTCAGATTCAGGCAGACCCCACATGCCCACCTCAATCATTCACCTATCCACTCAGGCAAAAAAGAAGCCGAACCCGGAACGGAGGAAACAATTATCACCAATACATCGGAATATGGGTTCGGAATCCATATTCAATCATTGCGAAGCACTATATAAAAAAATTACCTTGACAGCCCTGGTTCTGAAGGGTCCACGCCATCTCCGAACCTCTATCATGGTTCGTGCATATCTAAAGTGATATCGAGATCAGCAAGGAGATCTTTGGCTTCTTCTCGTTTTTCTTGATGGGATTCGAGGAATTCTTTCATTAAATTCGCTGCCTGTTCTTTGCAGTCACCACAAAGACGTTCTCCATTGACACACTCATCATAGACTCGGGTCGCAAATTCATCGTCATCAGCGGCAAGTAAATACGCATACAGCTCGTATACCGGACATTCGTCTGCATTTCCACCAAGTTCTCGCTGTAATTCTGCCGTTTGTCGACCACCGGTCGTTGCGTTTTTAACTTTCTCATATCCCGTTTCAGGATCGTCAAGTAAGCTAATATGACTTGCTGGAACTGAAGAACTCATTTTCCCACCAGTGAGTCCTGTCATAAATCTATGGTATATCGATGACGGTAAATAGAAACCATATCCTCCATTGTTAATTTCGATATCACGAGCTAACTCTTCGGCTTCCTCTTGGGATAGATCAAAACTATCGATATGCTCCTCATAGACCCGTTTTTCACCATCAATAGCATTAATTAGCTCCTCAAATGCTTCGTCGGTAGCATTGCGAACTAAAAACCGGACACGGGGTCTGAGAGGTTCCTTCCCTGCTGAACGTAATTTCTCTAATAACTCGTTAGTAACGTCATCTACCATTCCGTTATCCTCAAGCCATTGAGCAACCTCTTCACACCGAACCGTATCGGCATCTATATGCTCATATGCTTTACTGAGTAATTGTCGTTCCTCGGGATTTGCCTCGAAACTAGCATACGCTTCAGTTACCTTGAAATATCTCATCCGCCCTGCAAGATCACGAGAAAAACGAACATGAGGGTCCTGATCGGGCCCGACTGGAATGACAGTTGGTTTAGGTTCATCGAGTTGCGGATACAGAATATCAGCCATCTGGGTGACAACACTTTGCATATGCGAGATATCTGTTTCCGAGTCAAACCCATAAATCGCCTGAAATTCGGAAAAATTCGCTTCGATCCCGAGTTCAAAAGCTAAATCCTGTAGTCTTCGGTTTTCGGACTGTCGATATATCGTACCCTCAGTGGGATCAAATCCGAAGGCAAGGAGGGAAAGGAGATAATCACGGGCATGCTCATTAATATCATCCCAAGCCATATCCCGCGCACTATGGGCCTCAAGATCTGCGATTAATGCATATGTATCTGCACCCTGTTGTTGATGCCATATTAGTTCGTCGAAAACGAGTTTATGGCCAATATGTGGATCTCCTGTTGGCATAAATCCAGATAGTGCAGCGAATGGCTCGTCTTGGTTCATAGCATGGATGATTTCCCGATAGTCCCGATGACCGAAGATAATCGATCGACGCATGAGATAATGGGGATGGGTAACATCCGATAAAATATTCTCAAATTCTTCGATACCGAATTCTTCAAATAACGATCGATAATTTTCAATCGTGGACGACCCCCATGGATCCAAGACAGTAGAATCAGAATCCTTTCGTGGCGATTCCTCGGAACTTGATTGGTTAGATTCGTCAGTCATGGTGTTAACCTACTTGCTATGAGCCAGTTTATGGTATGATTCTGCGTTGTACGTGCAAAAAGCATTTGTTTCTTAACACCATTTGCCAGTCGGATATATAAAGCGAGTTCACGAGGTTCAAACGTATATCCGGGCGGTAGAACCTGCACGAGATGTGATGAATGGCCGAGATCTGAAACCGACTTGATCTGAGAATAGACGCGGAAATCCGCTCCGAATTTAAATCCTGTTTTCGGGATATATCCGTGATCTCGAAGCAGTGTGTATGTTTGTAGTCGACGCCAAAACCGCTCACCTTCAACAGCTCTCCCGCGTTCTTTTAATGTTTCAGTGGGTGATTCTATCGGGAGATCTAAAATATCATTTTGAACGAGATATGTTGCCTCAAGCAAAGAGAGCTGTAATACTTTCGTAATATTCTCTTGTGTAACGAGTGATTGACCGAAAAACGCATCCGTATATAGGGATTCCGGTGGATCCCATACGAGGACACGGTTTGAGGTTATTTGACCGGAAATATCTGGATAATCATATGATGTAGAATCTCCCAATGCAAATGATCCCGTTTGGAAATACGTTATTTCACTTTCTTCATCAACAATTGCAAGAACTTCCTCGGAAAGTGAATCGGCATCGATTGTTTCCCGCTCGGTATATACAAATACATAATATTCGACTTCATTATCCCAGGGCCCTTTCCCTCGAGGATACACAAGAAAATCCGCATCCGTGTCTTGTTGGATCCACGTTTCTCGCCCAGGCGTTAAATAAAATCCTCTGTCTCGGAGATCCTTATAAACTAAAAACCTGGGTAGGAATCCTTCGGCTTGTTTGTCAACAAATGCTTGAAAATCATATCCATCTATGGCATCTAAATCGCCACGGAATAGTAAATGGGCGGCCTCAACTGGAGCTAAGGCCAGCGTATTGCCACGTCGTGGATGACCATATCCTCGAGAGTCATAGAACTGCTGGCGTGCATTCCCTCGTAGGATAATAGTATCGCCCCGGATTTCGCTCTCCATATACTGATTCTGGTCGTGAACCTAAAAGAGAGTATGGAAATCCATCGAGAACGAAATATCGCTGTCAAGATAATTAACCGATATTTTCGACAGCTTGCAGCTGCATCCCTTGGGACGTTTTATACCAATAATATGTCCCTGCACCGATAGCGGCCACAATATTGGATATCGTCACGGCCCAAAATATGGCGACAATACCATAGTCGAAAATAATTGCACCAATAAAGGCCGCTGGGAGACGCACTGCCCAATATTGTATTAACGTGATGATCATACTTGTACGGGTCCGCCGAACGCCATTAAATCCAGCCAGAAACAGATATAAAGCTCCGATCGCCCAATACCCATACGCTAAGATTCGCAAATAGGTTACCGTGAGACGCAATTCGGGACCGGTCAGCGTTGGCACAAATATATTCGCAAGTACTGCCGGAAATATCCACTGGATACCAGCAAAAATCGTAAGACCGACAGCTGCTAAACCAGCCCCGATCCACGTAGTGCGGGCAGCACGATTGGGATTTTCGGCACCGATATTTTGGCCAATTATGCTTTGGGCAGCTTGCTGAAGGCCACTGGCCGGTATAAAAGCAATACTTGCAACGCGGGCACCGATCGCATAAGCAGCAAGGCCTACACTACCACCAACAACTGAAACTAATCCGATGATAACTACACGAATCGATTGACTCGCTAAGTGCTCACCGGCGTTTGGCGCTCCAATATCAATTAGCGACCGAAAATCACCAATTCGAATTTCTAACTCATCAAGCGTTAATCGGTATTCTTTTCGACCAGGAATAAGCATTCCAATCGCCACAAGAAATCCAGCCGTATATCCCAAAACCGTTGCGATTGCTGCTCCCGCAATTTCTAATCGTGGAAACGGTCCATATCCGAAAATAAAGAAGGGATCAAGAACGATATTTGTCACAACTGCTATAACATTAATATATAAGGCAGCTCGTGAATCACCCCAACCCACATACCCTGCTTCCAGAGCATCTGACATACTTGCTGGGATTAATGCAAACCCCCATATTCCAAGATACGTTGCTGCCAGCTCAGTTACAGATGGAGTAATTGTATACAGTGACACAAGACGAATTATTGGTGTCGCGAAGAGATACAAAAGAATTGCCACCAAAGAGTGGATTCCCACAGCGAGTAATATTCCATGAAATACTGCATTGCGGGCATTCGAGTAATTCTCTTGGCCCACTCGTTGCGAAACTAAAACCTGAGTTCCCACAAATATGCCAACCACGGCAATAGTCAGAACACCAATAATTGGGAAATTAAGACCTATGGCTGCTACTGCGGCTGTGCTAAGTCGTCCCAACCAGAACAGATCAGCGACTTGTTGGAATACTTGAACGAGATTCTGAAGGACTAACGGGCCCGCCAATATTAATAGAGAGCGAGTGACTGAGCCATTTGTAATCTCCTCTTGGGAAACATCCATCATAATTTCGTTGATTATTGAGATAAATTATCTAATTTGCAAAGAAATTTATCCTGCTAAATCGAGAACCGTATATTTTTGCCAACGCACATGCAATTGTATAGGTATGAGTGGGCGGCGCAAACCGGATTGGTTAAAGATACAACCGCCAGCAGGTCAACAGTTTACCCAGATCAAACAAACACTCCGATCTCACGACCTGCATACAGTGTGCGAGGAAGCGAGTTGTCCGAATATGGGCGAATGTTGGAGCGGACAAAATGGCCCCGGGACGGCAACGTTCATGTTAATGGGTGACCGCTGTTCGAGAGGATGTAATTTCTGTGATGTCAAAACCGGTGGTATGGAACCATTAGATCCAAATGAACCGGAAAACGTCGCCAGTGCTGTCGCCGAAATAGGCCTTGATTATGTGGTGCTAACCTCCGTCGATCGTGATGATTTATCCGATCAAGGAGCCTCGCATTTTGCTGAAACAATACGAGAAATCAAAAAGCGTGACCCAGGTATTGTTGTTGAAGTTTTGATTCCTGATTTTCAGGGTGAAGCAAAGCTTATTCAGAAAATTATCGACGCGGATCCTGATGTAATCGCTCATAATGTTGAAACGGTCGAGCGCCTGCAGCGACCCGTGCGTGATCCACGAGCAGGATATGAACAAAGTCTATCTGTTTTAAAACAGGTATCGAATAAATCTGATATATACACCAAGACATCGTTAATGTTGGGCGTAGGCGAATACGATCATGAAGTCTATCAAACACTTTCTGATTTGCGAGCAATTAATGTCGACATAGTTACTCTAGGACAGTACCTACAGCCCTCTTCCTCTCATCTTGACGTTGATACATATGTACATCCCCATAAGTTTAAAACGTGGCAAGATGTGGCCGAAAAAGAGTTGAATTTCCTCTATTGTGCGAGTGGACCAATGGTTCGATCCTCATATAAGGCCGGAGAATTATTTGTCGAGGCAGTTCTCAGAGAAGATAAAAGTATCGAGGAAGCACGGACGAAAGCCCATCTCAGCATGGGCAGTGATGACTAACGTCCTATATCTATAGTAAAATAAAGGAACGTGTTTCCGTTGCCCTCCTCCATCTCAAGAGAGATTTTCATCTGGTATAATCTATACCCGAAAGGGGTGGAGAGAGTGAATCTGTTACCTGAAGGGCAGGGCAAGGCCCCGTCCTCAAGGAGCACCGCAGTCCGCGAAGCGGACAAGGAGC
>JBDGRB010000117.1:0-2700 GCA_042218485.1 Halobacteriaceae archaeon
TAGGTAACAGGTTATAGAACCCCGTTGTCCCCCCTAATGTACGTTTTGTAACGTCTGAATGATGGCAATGCGTATAGGAACTACCTTTGAGGACACTCTTGCGATAAGAACCAAATTCTGAGGAACTCATTGTTAAGGCAAAGTACTTCCTCGCTATAGAGCCGACAGAAGAAAATCTACGACAGATTCAGACCAGACTTACTCAAATTTTGAGAGAAGAGAGACACGTGACAGATGACACCTCCGTTCCTTTCGTCACTTTCGACTATAGAGGAGTACCTGGATCAAAAATTTTCATCTTTTGAAGAAAATATCCAATTTCTTCTTTCAAGCGCTGTGGCAGATACATTCGTGTTTTTCTCCTGCTAGTTGGAGAATATGGCTGTGAATCTGCCCTGCGAGTTCAACCATCAAAGCCGCGCTCTTCTCTGTCCCTACTCCTTCTCGGTAGTAGGTGCGTGAACGGTTGTTCTCCCATAGACGAATCAACTTCTCCTTGAAATTACTACCATACAATGCTGCGATTTCTCCGAGTTCGTAGACTTTTCTGTGATCGACGAACTCGTCTTCCTTGATGTAACCTTTCTCTTGAAGGTAAAACTGGATACTGCGTTCGATTGATGCAAAAGAGGTCTCGATAATCACGGTGTAGTAGCCGTTTTGTTCTTGGAGTGATTTTACAGCCGCCAGCATACGGCAGGATTTCCGGAGTTGAAGAAGTGGGGAATCATCCACCTCCAAGCCGGTTTCAGGTTGGCCGGAACAAGTACGGAACTCCTGCAATACGTCATCCAATTTGTCCTCAATAGAGCTGTTATCCATTTAGGATCACCTGCCGTAGTTCCTCAAGCTGATCAGTGGAGTAAATCGTGATTGCCTCCGATAAGACCTCTTGGAGTTTTTCTCCGTACTGCTCAGCAGTTTCAATTGATTCAACCAGTATCTGAAACTCGTATCTTTCACCGCCGAACTTTGATTCCTCTATTTCCTGTCTAATGTCTTGTATCTCTCTACGTGACTGTAGCAGATCATTCTCTACGATTACTTGGATGTCGATGTCGCTAGCACGGTCTGCTTCTCCCCGGGCAACACTTCCGAAAAGCAGGATACCGACGAGATTGCTGCCCTGATTCTCTTTTACATTATCGTAGAAGGCCTTCACCGGGTTTCGGAACTCTTCCTGTTGAATCTCAAGGATAGGGTCATCTGGCTTCTGAACGCGGTCACGGTTTATGGATATGAGTTTCTTGTTTCCTTCTCTGCGAGTTTCGATCAGGTCGAGTTGTTCGAGTAGTGTAAGGGCGGTATCTACGGTTTGGGCGCCGTGCCCTGTTATCTCTCTGAGTTGGCGTACCCCGAACTCTTCATGGGGGTTTCGGTAGAGTAGTTCTAGGATATCGTCTGTTGCCTGGTTTCGGAATACTTTGTCCTCTCCAAGCGGTATTGGTAGTAGGACCCCAGGCCCAATTTGGTCAGCTATACTGTCCACGGTCAACATTACTGACCAAGATTTAAATAAGTGAGGGAGAAATACGTCCTCACTTCTCCAACTCCTCTAGCTTCTCCAAAACGCCGTTTTCCTCCAGTTCGCTTAAACGCTCTAGGACTTCTTGCTTCTCCTCCTTTGACCTGTCTTTCTTTAAGCTGAGGGTCTGCCACAGTTTCTGCATTCACTGTGCTGAAGCTGGTTCTTCGGTCCACAGAAAGTTGCTGGTGAAAGGTTACTCAGAGGTTGGCCGTGGCGGCTCCGCGACGATCCACAACTCCGTGATTGTTCTGTCTTCAATCTTGGCAATGAGTTGGCTTGAGAATTCAATCTTGGTTCCAGTGGAATCGATACTTGGCAGTTCTTCCTCATTAGTGCCGGTATTTGTAATGCGAGCGGCGACTTGATCTCCTTCAGCAAGGATGTCATCAATGTGAATGCAGGCATCCGGGATCGCGTCGTAGTAGTTTTTCCAATGGGTTATGAACAATTCGATACCGTGATGAGTCCGTCCTCCTTGATGGACCACTACATCATCTGCAAGTGTATCAGCGCATGCCATCCAGTCTTGGTTTTTTGATCGCTTTGAAGTGATGACGAATGAGTTCTTTGTGGTTTGATTGTGTTATATTCGAAACCTCAAATACCGTTTAGCACTCTCGTTAATCAGAAATTGACGACGAGAAGTGAGTTTGGTGTTCTCCCCAGCATCTGGTAATTCGGTATTCCCTTAATGTGAAACTTGTTCACGGAGATGAGGGTTAAATTTTGTTATGAAATTGATTATTTCAACACTATTCTTCTGGAACTTAGCCGTTTTTTGTCGTTGATAATTGATTTATCTCGTTCAAAACAAAAATATCCGCAGGACGACTCTTCTTTAGTTGAGTGGGATCCACTCGTAATCGGATCCACAAGTCACGATATCACTCGTCGGGTGGCCATTCACCGCATGAATACGTTTCGCCGTCTGCCGCGTAGACGAAATACGTATAGCCCTGTTGGGCTGACGGCAAGTTATCATCTATTGACTGGCGAGGCCATGTTTATACTCGTGGAAAATTAAGGGAAGCATCGACTTTATCAAAACACTTTCCAGTTGACAAAAACTGGATGTTGAATACACCAAACGAATTTTTATTGCCGACCAGTTACTCAGCCACCATATCAAGGAGCTGTTCTTCAGCTTCGCGACCTGGATCGTGGACGCTGCC
>JBDGRB010000117.1:2800-10272 GCA_042218485.1 Halobacteriaceae archaeon
ACATTGTATGCCTCGCCGGGTACGCCATGTTCGGCCACGACTCGAAGGGCAGTCGCTACATCTTCGACGTAGGCCCGGTGCCAGATGGCCGTACCATCGCCGGGGACAACGACGCGATCATAGCGGTTGATGCGATCGATCCAGTAGGCGTGGTGGACCCCGAGGCCGGGGAAGTTGTCACCGGCCCAGCTCGCAGGGATGTCGTCGGTCCACGATGCTTCGGTTGGCGATTGGGTAACGTCACTAGGTACCGTTTGGGGGCCGTACACCATCGTCGGGCGTACAGTCATGGCGAGGACACCGTCATCGGCGGCGGCTCGCACGATCCGGTCGCATTCGGCTTTCCGTGGGCCGTAGGTTTTCATTGAGTCATCTGTGGCCTGCTCGGGAGTGCAGTCGTGTAGCGGCGTCTCGTCCTCGCGTTTGGGAATCTCTTGTTTGCTGTATGTTCCGCCGCTCGAAACATAGACGTAGGCATCTACATCTGCGAATACCTCCGTTGCTGTTTTGGCGTCCGCGGGGTAGTACGCTGCACAGTCGATAACGATGTCCGGTTCGACTTGCTGGTTGACATCGACCAGCGTATCCTCGTCAGTGCGGTCGCCAGCGATGTGATCGACCGTCAACTGGTCGGAAAACCGAAAGTCATGTGAGCCCCGACTAAGCGCTGTCACGTCATACTCATGATTAAGCAATTCTGCGACGGTGTGGCGACCTACGAACCCAGTACCCCCAATGACGAGTGCGTTCGTATTTTCCATGACAATGATTAACATGATACAAGAATATAAAACGAGGGGGCCAAGGATGAATCCGCAGACTGTACATAACACGATCGCTAACGATAAATCTTCCAACTGGTTCAAATCCTCTTGAGAGGCCGATACCTGTAGCAGACCTTCGATATATGAATCGGGATTTTAATTCCTAAATAGAGTATTAGGAATCCATCACCCCAAGTTGTTTTAGTAAGCCTACACGGTCGGATTCATAGATCATCTTCGTGATTTTCCCATCCTCGATAGTCGCAATCATTACTGCTGGATAAGAGAATTCATTGCCTGTACCAGGAATTCCTTCAAATTCTCCTTCATGCGTGCCAGTAACGATAACCCGAAACGCAACCTGTGATCCTTCAGCGAGCATTTCCTTGATGGAAAATGCAAAATCGGGGAATGCAGAATCCACCTGGTGGAGAAATCCCCTCCATTCCTCGATCCCTTCCATGGTCGATCCTGCCCCCTTCACGACAATATCCTCACTAAAGTAATCATCCACGGCCTGGAAATTATGATCATTGACGACTGTTTCTGTCATTTCGCGAATTAAGCGTTTGTTGGATTCGGTTGATTCCGGTGTTGACATGATTTCCCCCCAGTGACGTTCTGTTCACCATATCAGAGTTATCTATCTGGTGATATGAACGCCATCAATAAACACGTATCAAAGATCCGTAAAACTTAGACGTAACTGAATACTGTAATTCAATTGATAATTTTCTAATGACCTGTCACGGTTAATATTTTCATATAAGGAATCTGATTAGGGACTTATTTCATCCTCAATACACCGGGATTGATTTTACCGGACCTAAGAACCGGAAGACTTCGCCTCATTCCCTATGTTACTCGCCGACACTAATCACTGTCATATCCTCTTTCACCATTGCTGAAAGTTTATCGCCATTCAATTTGTAATTAATTCCTAGTTTAACTGGATCTGCTGAGTTTATCTGCATGTCTGCTTGATCGAGAGCTGACCACAGCTCCATTGAAAAGCCAGGGGTAACATCGATACCATGATCTTTTAAGAACGCCCCAATCGTGGGGTGGCGAATCAATAGCCAATGTGACGGTGCACCGATAGCAAACTTACAGTGTTGACACATCATTCCCGTCCAAGAACGATATGCCCGTCCACAGGACTCACAGCCTTGGGAAGTCATTTCATGATCAGTACAGAGGGTGGTTGAAATACGTGTTTTGCCCGCACACTCGGGACAGGTGCCCGCAAGCATCGCAAATCCAAGATAACCTGTTCTATTGAGATGGGCTTGAATAGCGGCTTCTGGACTTCGGTTGTGTACACCGGCGGGAGGAAATTCTTGTCGGGTGATCACCCCCCGCGAATTATTCAGACGAGGTTCCCGAGCGGGTTGATCACCTTCAATAAATGTACCTATACACTCGGTACAGCGAGCCATAATATGCGTATCTGAATAACTCACTTCGACGGTGCCATTACAATAGGGACAGAAATCGTCGATTTCGAATGGTCCAAATGAGACAGTTTGTGTGATTGCACCAGCTCTAATCGCTCGAATGACCTTGTTTCCCGCCTCAGTGATATGATATCCGTTTTCTGTCTTCCTGACATATAGTCCAACTAATTTCTCAAGATGATAGTTGAGATTCCCGGGGCTATCGTAGTTAATTCGGGTAGCGAGGTCTGAGAAAGTGATTGTATTATGATCACTTGCTGGATCGTATATTTCCCAAAGAGCCAACAGAATAGCTAGCCGCGTTTCATTACTCAGAAGCTCGAATGCCTCGATCGCATGCGCATCCACATCTGTAACAACTGTCTCAAAAAGCGATTTGGATTGAGATGTATCATTCATAATATTTGTTAACATTTGTTAAATAAAAATAGTTAGTCCCAAATCATCTCAAGAATTATCTTTCAAGTATTTTCATATCGAGATAATGAAGGACCCCTATCACCGGGGCCATTATTTCTTCTTGAATGATTGTAACAGAGCCAAAGTTCCTATTCAAATCCTTTACAGCCCATCGTAGTAATTGAGATTACAAGATCCACAGTTTCTACGGCAACCCTCAAAGATTTTCCACCGTTAGAAATTGTGGGCAGTCGTTCAAGGTTTGTAAATCTTGTATAATTAAAGAACTCGATATATTTCTTACTGTAGCCATAGGAACATCTCTCCGCTGTTATCCAAGCTATTAGGCGATCTCCAGTAAGCGATTATTGATTCCATCACGGTTGAATAACCCACTATATAGTGACTAGACTCCTTCATCTGACGGCCCGTCTCGAAATAGAACGTCCCCTTACCCTGATGGTGACGGTTGACCACTAGTCTCCCTTGGTTGCTTCGTGCCAAGACCAATGATTGAGATGGCCATTACACCGAATAACACCACCCCCAACAAGACAGGGAATTCCATATTGTATAGATTGGTGCCAAAGAAAATCAGGATGAGCAGAAGGACTGCCACAAACGGGACCAAGAATAGGTAGCCGATTGTCCGCGATGGTTTCCCCGACTGAAGGCTTAAGACACCATACAGGAGAAAACTGAGCAGGGCCAAAATGAGCCCTGGGACAACCAACAGGGTCGTTCCGGACCCCTCCCCCGCCGTACCGGTAATATTACGGACTAACGCCCAGATCACAGCCACTGTGAGGAGAAGCCACGCTCCAGTTCCAGTCAGAACTCCGCCTTGTGCCCGCCGGCCGTGATCGTCTAGATGTGGATAAACGCCGATGAGGCCGAATGTGGCTATCCATAGCCCACCGAGCCCGAGAACCGTGTTCATCCACTCCGCAATAGTTATTCACATAACAGTCGTTGCTCCTATCATTACTGCATCGAACAGGATCGATAATCCACCGACGATGAACGCAATCCAACTCAATCTCGCTGCACGATCCAATTGCTTGGTGGTGGTTGACATCCCAAAGTCACGCTTTGTTATATTGAGCAATCTTATAAAAAGATTTGGTGTAAAACATACATTTATTTCGTTGATATAACGGTGTATGTGCCTGTCACAGCTTCCCTCTAACAAAGTCTGGGTAGCACTCGGATTAATGAACTGTCAACTAATCCACACAGCCCGATTAAATGGTTTTGGATACGCAAAATGCTACGTCCCATAAATTCAAACTGTCAATCAAAGCACAATCGACGTATGGAACCTGTGATTAATCTATCATCTCTCGTGGCGCTCGTAGGAACGTCGGAAGAATAATCAAAATAACATGAGATTTTAATTCGAAAAATATTTTCTTTAATAGCCCTGCCCTAGAGTGTGGATATCTTTATCAAATTGGCCCCTAACGGGCCCTTCGGAGTGTTACAAATGGAGAACTGTAAACACAAGCACGGAACGACTGCATCTGATTTTGAGCGCATAGAGGTGGCCCGACGATGACCTGGTCCAATCAGGAGTGGTGGCCTGACCTATTGAGATTGGACATTCTCGATGATAATGCCTGTGATCTCAGTCCGTATGAAGAGGACTTCGATTATGCTGAAGAGTTCCAGAAACTCGACTTTGCGGCGGTTAAAGCGGATATCAGAGAGGTGATGACGACCTCCCAAGACTGGTGGCCAGCCGATTATGGTCACTACGGACCGCTATTCATTCGAATGGCGTGGCACAGCGCTGGAACGTACCGCACTGCAGACGGTCGCGCTGGTGCGTCCGGTGGGCTTCAGCGTCTTCCCCCGGAGAGCAGCTGGCCGGACAATATCAATCTCGATAAAGCTCGCCGTCTGCTCCAACCGGTCAAGCACAAGTATGGTCGCAAACTTTCATGGGGAGACCTAATAGTCCTCGCTGGAAATGTGGCCTTGGAGTCGATGGGCTTTGAAACATTCGGCTTCGGCGGTGGCCGCGAGGACGCATTCAAGTCCAATGAGGCTGTCGAGTGGGGCCCTGAGGAAGAGTGGGAAGAGACTTCACCCGAGCGTTTTGAAGAAGGAGAAGTAGGCAATCTCAAGGATCCGCTTGCGAATACTGTGATGGGTCTCATTTACGTAAACCCAGAAGGTCCATACGGCGAGCCGGATCTTGAAGGATCTGCGAAGAACATCCGCGAGGAGTTCGAGCGAATGGCGATGAACGACGAGGAAACCGTCGCCCTGATCGCCGGTGGGCATACCTTCGGGAAAGTTCATGGTGCAGACGACCCCGACGAGAACCTCGGTCCCGAGCCTGAAGCGGCTCCCCTAGAGGAGCAAGGTCTCGGATGGGAGAACAAATTTGGCGAAGGTAAAGGTCCCGACACTATCACCAGTGGCATTGAAGGGCCGTGGACGGATGCGCCGACCCAGTGGGATATGGGCTACATTTCCAATCTGCTTGACCATGAATGGGAACCCCACAAGGGTCCAGGCGGAGCGTGGCAGTGGCGGCCAGTCGATGAGGAATCGATTGAGTCTGCGCCTAATGCCTTTGATCCATCAGAAGAGGAGACGCCGATGATGCTGACCACGGATGTCGCCCTCAAGGAAGATCCCGATTACCGGGAGGTTTTGGAGCGGTTCCAAGAAAACCCTGATGAGTTCCAAGAAGCCTTTGCGAAAGCGTGGTACAAGCTCCTTCATCGTGATATGGGTCCGCCGGAACGATTCCTCGGGCCCGAAGTACCAGACGAAGCGATGATATGGCAGGATCCTGTCCCCGATGCCGACTACGACATTATTGGTGAGGAAGAGGTTTCTGAACTCAAATCGAACATTCTTGATACGGATGTGACCGTCTCGCAACTAGTCAAAACCGCATGGGCGTCGGCGTCGACCTATCGTGACAGCGATAAACGCGGTGGTGCAAACGGTGCCCGGATCCGCCTTGAACCCCAGCGAAGCTGGGAGGTAAATGAACCCGAAGAGCTTGAGGAGGTCCTCTCAACGTTGGAAGATATTCAAGAGAAATTTAACGACTCTCGGACCGATGACATGCGCGTCTCCCTTGCCGATCTCATCGTTCTTGGTGGCAACGCGGCGATTGAGCAGGCGGCAGCGAACGCCGGCTATGATGTAGATGTGCCGTTCGAACCTGGACGGACGGATGCAACGCAGGAACAGACCGACGTCGAATCCTTCGATGCTCTCAAACCGAAAGCCGACGGTTTTCGAAATTATATTGGTGAGGATTATGACGACCTGTATGATACCCTTGAGGAGCGGATGGTCGACAAAGCAGATCTATTGAATCTCTCCGTACCCGAAATGACGGTGCTTGTCGGTGGTATGCGCACGCTTGGTGCCACATATCAAGACACTGATCGCGGCGTCTTTACCGATGAGCCAGGAACATTGACCAACGACTTCTTCGTGAATGTGCTCGATATGGATTATGAGTGGGAGCCGGTTTCAGCGGATAGAGAGGTCTTCCAGGGTTACAATCGTGCAACAGGCGATCTTAAGTGGGAAGCTACCCGATTTGATCTCATCTTCGTCTCAAATGCTCGGCTTCGCGCCACCGCAGACGTATATGCAGCTGACGACGCAGAAGAGAAGTTTGTGCAAGATTTCGTGGACGCTTGGGGTAAAGTAATGAAACTTGATCGATTCGATCGGGAATAATCGCCCTCGGCCTTCCAATCGTCCAAATATTCGTCGAATCACTCAACAAAAAACGTCCTGTTTTGTTTTCATTTTGGTACAGTGAAACGATGTAGATAATTCTAAAGATGATAATTTGCCTGCGTTCTGGAGAATGCTATCTTGATACAGCGATCAAATCCCGGCCTATCGGTCGGGCGTGAATCGCGTCAGCTTTGGTGACCACCCGCTCTGAGTACTGCAGCCCGGAGATTTATCTTGGTTGTGCCATTGCCTGACGTACACCGAGGTTGCCGTGACCGCCCGAGTAAACGGATAATATCGGATTCTGGACATCATGTCTGAAGGAATCACCTTCGGGCCGCTGGATTTCCTTACCACGATACCTTCGAATCCTCATGAGGGAAACGAGTAACGGCGGTCTGGCCCCGTCAGGAGATCCGTGATGCCGACTTATCTGCAAACCAGCAATTTTTCCCACCGCTACGCTATGGAACACTTCGTCAGTTACGACGAGGAGGTCACTCGTTGCTTAGTGCCAAAAAAAAAACACTGGAAGTCGGGCTAATCAATCCTGATACCTTTCAATTCTTCTTGGATCGAAGTACCTCGGGGCAATTCTTCTTTGGAGCGAAGTACCTCGGGGACAAGCTCCGAGGCACTCGGTCTGCGCCGCCTGTAGATGTGATTTTGAATGATATTTGCGGAGCTATGGTTCGAGTTCGGTGGTCTCACTGACTTTGAACTTGATGATTTCGGGTTCGTTGGCCAGAAGATCAGGAATTTTCTCTTCAAATTCCTGAAAGTGACTTGTTTCGTTGTGGGCTTGGAATGCTTCCGCGTCTTCATATTGTTCGAAGAATCTAATGATATTATTATCCTCAATATCTCTCGTAGCTCGGTAATCAATCATTCCCTCTTCTTGGTTTGATTTCTCAACAAGTTTTTTCGCTAGTTCGAGTGCTTCATCCATTTTCTCTTCCTTGATTGGTAACTTGGCATGGAGTATGATCATAGGTGTACAAGAAAAACAGTCAAGGTTTTATTAGTAAAAATTTTACCACTCATGTAGGTTAGACAATGAGGATTATCTGATTTATTTACGGAACGCAGGAGAAAACCCATGGCTTTAGCCGTGGGATGAATCCGTCCGCTC
>JBDGRB010000263.1:0-10264 GCA_042218485.1 Halobacteriaceae archaeon
TAGGGCGGGGTAGTTCACTTCGAGAGCAAGGAAAGGTCTTTCAAATTACATTTGAAAATTAACAAGCGATAGGATTTTCATGATTTTCAAGGCCAAATACGTAGAGTAATAATCGGGACGATTATTGCTTAACAGATAATGTAACGGTAATTGTACATCCGTTTTGTAGTTCCGCGATGAAATCACGATCAAGATCCTGTGCTGCTTTATCTGCATTAATCATGATTGTCCTATCGTCGATATACGAACTTGTCCTTCCAACCATTGAGGTCGAATTTGTCAATTGTAAGTCAGGATGTCCGCTTCCTTTAATGACTTCTCGATGATTTGGAGTCTCGAGAACAGCTTTTATTGTACTCGATTCGTGCTGACATGCAGTTCGAAAATCCGATGAAAAATCTGCAGGGACTATATCACAATTGATACCAAGGATGCAATCCCCTGTAGCAGTCATATATGTCTCTTGTGTGAATTCGAACGTACTTTCATGTGTTGCAGTAATTTTTGAATTGCCTTCAGCTGTCCCGGTGATGTCCATGAGTATACAAATAATCACCTGACGGTTAACTAATTTACTTTTTGGAAGCTGCCATAGGAATGGTATCCTTTAATCAAGATGTGATATTTTCTGCTCCACGAACTGCTGGATTTCCTCGCTAGATCAAGAAAGACCAAGAATTGAATCGGGATCAACGATAGTAATCGTCACTGTCCCACAGGAACATTCATAGGCACGACGTTCTCCACCTTCTAATTTCATCGCTAATTGGAGGTCGCTCTCCTCAAGGGGATTGTCGCAGCCCTCACAGGTACATTCAAGTTGATCTAACATATGTTGATCTTCTTCCTATATCTACCTTAAACCAATCCAAGTGTGGAGTGAAAGTGAAAGTTACAGTTAGATCATGATAATACTATCCTATAATTGCACCTAAATACTATCCTTGCGGGAATGTCTCTTTTTTGTGATTAATTCATTTTGAGAGGGTAGAGGTCACACGGAAATGACTTTCCACTACAGGAGGACAGGCCGAGTGCTTCGAGGCTTGTCCCCAAGGTGCTTCACATTGATGGTTGATTTTATATGATATTTATTCTAAGTTTGTGGATATTTACCACAAAAATCAGCATGTGTGATAGGGATTTACACACATTAATTCAACGTAACCTTTAAACCACGAGGTATTGTATATTCAGATACCAGAACGATCCCACGTTCGCTGCGTATCGGCTTCCAAACAATGATTCAGGATAATTTTTCCAAGGATAATTTTTCGTTTATCATTAGTTTAGCAGCAGCGGTGGGACCGGATTGGAATCGACTTAGAAATCAACCATGGCAGAACAGATAACAGTATCATCACCGGATGATTTAATCACAGAGGAAGAGCTAGAAGAAAACTCAAAAGGCGAACTCATTAAACTTGCAGGTAAATATCGTGATCGTCGGAACGAATTAAACCAAATGGCCAGCGAACGGGCATCCAACCGCGATGAGTTAAACGCAAAGACACGTGAAATGGTGGATAAAGCCCAAAACCATCGGGAAAAACGTGATGAATTAAACGAACGGGTTCAACAACATAAAGACGTCAGAAACGAACTCAATTCAAAGGCGAATGATCTTTTTGATAAAGTAGAACGGCTCAAAGAAGAGATAGAATTAGATGAAGGAAAAGATCTTGAGCAATTAAAAGAAGAAATTGAAGAACTCGAATTTAAACAACAAACGAAGGTTCTGAATCCAGACGAAGAACGAGAATTAATTGAGAAAATCGAAGAAAAGCGGGAAGAGTATCAAAATAGAAAGGATAAACTCGAACAAAACGAAGAAATCGAGAATCTCGTTGAAAAGGCCGAAAGCATTCGTTCGGAAGCAAGCAATCATCACGAAAAAGTAACCCAACTAGCGGATAGAGCCCAAGAACATCACAATAAAATGATTAAGGCCTATCGGAAGGCCGATGAAATTCGTGACAAAGCCGACGAAATGCATGAAAAATTTGTTGACGCACAGGAAGCCGCAGATGCCCACCACGAAGCCTTCGTACGCGTGCAAAAACGACTCCGTGAGCTTGATAAGAAAGAGGAAGAAGAACGAAAAGAAGAACAAGAGCAAGAACGAGAAGAAGCACGCAAAGAGGCTGAGGAAATTTACGAACGGTTCAAGGAAGGCGAAACATTAGACACTGAGGATTTACGGAAACTCCAAAAAACCGGATTATTATAATCGATTGGTATTCGGTATGTCTATTGATTGCAGTCAAAGTGTAGCTTATTCTCAGACCAAGAAACGATCGTCGATACGTTTCGACATCGATTTCTCTTTGAGTTTGAAATAGTTTTTATTCTGGCATCGGGAGAATTAGGTATGGTACCGTCAGCAGATAGTACACCCAAACAAGTCGGTAGAGCATTCATAATACTGGCAGGATCCGTCATCGCTGGGATAATTGGCTGGTATCTTTTTGTTATTCGAGCTGATGGCAGTCTTGGCACATTAATTGGAATCCTGTTAGTGATTGGATTAATATTGTTCATGATTCGAATTGGACGACAGATCGCTACGTCCTTATTTGGTGGATATAACGTCGCAGAAGTGGAAATTCGGGGCCCGATCAGACGAGATGGGGGACAGCTTCCCCCACAACCACGAGGATTTCCAGTCGAGGTTTTCGAAGACCAAATAGAACAGGCCCAAGAAGATTCAAATGTTGAGGCACTTATCTTAACATTAAATACTCCAGGTGGGGAAGTAGTCCCGAGTGATGACCTGCGCAATTTAGTTAGTGATTTCGATGGACCGACAATTGCATACGCAACTGATATCTGTGCAAGTGGCGGCTATTGGATAGCGTCGGGCTGTGATCATATTTTTGCCAGGGAAGGAAGTATTGTTGGTAGTATTGGCATCAACGGTTCACGAATAAATGTTGAGAAATTGATGGAAAATATTGGCGTCAACTATGAGCAATTGAATGCAGGAAATTACAAGGATGCTGGTAATCCGCTGAAAGAATTGGAAGACGATGAGCGTGAATATTTACAGCAAATCGTGAATGAATATTACGAGGAATTTATCGATCGAGTGACGGAAAATCGGCCATTAACTGAGACCGAAGTAAAGGACACGGAAGCGAAACTATTTGTGGGAAGGGAAGCAGAAGAAAAAGAATTGGTTGATGAGATCGGGACAAAAGAAGACATTCGCACCTACCTTGCTGATGAACTCCAACAAGGTATCACTATTAAAGAATTGGAACCCGAGGTTGGCCTCCGACAACAACTACGGTCGGTCGCCTACTCCCTTGCGTATGCTACCGGGGCAGGTATTGCTAGTGTACTGACGAGTGACAATATTGATATCCAGCTAAGAGGGAAATATTAAGGATTTAACTCCTACAAGCTACGTCCCCGTCCGCAAGGAGTGACTGCGAGGGAGCGAGGAGGGCAGGGTAGTTCACCTGAGTATTGTAGAGATTAGAACATATCACCATGTTGATAATAGTTGTATAGACACGAAGTTTTTATCAAATGATGAATAATGTTAAATAGGCCATGCAAACGCTGGTGATTTGTGTTGATCGAGCTGGCGATGTTTCCCGAAAGAGTGATGTATCACCACCTGTTTCCGGTTGGGACGATGTCGAATCGCTAGTTATTGAGTTTGGGCTAGCTGATCCTGAAGATAGCTCTGTAAATACTCTCTTAGAATCCCTGCAAGTAACACAGGATCTCCAAGAAAGCGGTGAAACAGCGGAGGTCGCAGTTGTATCGAGTGATAATGACTCTGTGGTGAATGCTGATAGATTAGTTGCTACCCAAATTGACGATTTACTAACCCGATATGATCCCGATTCAGTTATTGTCGTCACTGACAGTGCAGAAGATGAACGGCTCGTCCCCATTATTGAGAGTCGCGTTGCTGTCGATTCCGTTGATCGAGTCGTCGTTCGTCAATCGAGGGACATTGAGTCAACATATTATCTTCTCAAACAATTTCTCGGGGATGAAGAATTGCGTCAAACGACGTTAGTTCCAATCGGTATTGTTTTGCTTGTTTTCCCAGCATTGATGGTTTTAACTGGGAGTCTTACATTAGCGCTTGCCTCGATTACTGCTGTATTAGGTTTATTCCTCCTGTATAAAGGACTGGGTATTGATAGATATATCGCCCATCTTCCTGTCCAAGCACGTGATGCGTTATATTCGGGGCGTGTCTCGATTGTGACGTACGTTGTCGCGGGGGGTCTTGCATTAGTCGGAATATTTGTCGGCGCCTTGAGTGTGTCAAATCTTTCGAACCAAATCGGGTCACTTGTTTTTTCGATGTTATTTATTTATAATAGCGTGCCATGGCTTGCATCTGCAGCCCTCGCAGCTAGTGCTGGCCGGTTACTTGATGATGCAATACAGAATAATCGCCTTCGAAGTTCATATCTCAATCTACCATTTGGTGTGGTTGCTGTAGGATTTGTTATCCGAGGATTTTCAGGCTATTTCCTACAGCGGGCGACTATTATTGGACCATTTACAATACCGCAGCTTCATTTCAGTGTGATAACAATTCAATCAGTTTCATTAACAGCTGAGGAACGATTGGCTTTGTTCGTTATCATAGGCATTATTATCAGCATCGTTGGGATTCGAATTGCGACGTACTTGGCGGGGACGGAATTTGATGGAGATCGATCAGAGGAAATTTTAGAGCAAGAACAGTGAACATAAATCTATTCTACTGTTATAGTAGTCTGAAGCGAAAGCCTAGCATGTTACGCGGGCGGAGGTCAAATGTACTATGGAAAATGGGATATGGATAAGCCTTTTCTCGGGAGGAAAAGATTCTTCCTGGGCGCTTTATCAGGCTCTTAATAAAGGACATGATGTGGTCAGATTAATCACAGTGCATCCAGAAGAAAACTCGTATTTCTATCATGTTCCTGGAACACATATTGCACAATATGCAGCTGAAAGTATCGGAATACCACTGTATGAGATAGATAGTACTATTTCTGCTTCAACAGCTACGGATTCCACGACAAGAGGGGATGCAGAAATCCACGAGTTGGCGGAAGGAATCAAAAGTCTTCAGTCGGAACTCGATGCCACAATAACTGGTATTATTGCAGGGGCTGTGGAAAGTGAATATCAACATTCTCGGGTAGCAACGATGAGCGATGATTTAGGCATGAACGTGTTCACTCCATTATGGAAACGGGATCCAGAAACGCTTCTTCGAAATATGATGAATAACAATTTTGAAATTAAAATCATTGAAGTCGGGGCCAAAGGATTTGACGAATCATGGCTTGGTCGGACCATTGATGAAGAGGCTATTGATGAACTTCTCGAATTACACGAGAAATACGGTGTTCATATTTTAGGAGAGGGTGGTGAATACGAAACGCTTGTTCTGAATGGCCCACATATGGATCAAAAGATACAGTTATCCTACTCCAAAATCTGGAACGATACGTGGGGATATCTCGATATCTCCGAAGCTTCGTTTACAACGGGATAAATCTGAATAGAAGCTGTTAGTTCCCTCGAACTACCCATCTGCTATTTGGGTGTGTGCGCCAATTACAGCACCCGCAAAATCTATGTTTTTCAGGTGTGTTTGTTTATCAATTATCGATTCACGAACATCGCAGTTCCGAATCGTTGCATTCGGGAATATCACAGAGTTATCAATGTGAGAGTCTCGTATTGTAGCTCCATCCATAATATGGACATTTTCACCGAGGGATGTGTTTTCAACTTTGGCATCTTCTGCAACCAAATTTGCACCATCAAGCTTCCAGGCAACGGCATCCAAATAACTGGCGGGCGTGCCGATATCAAACCACGCCTCTTCAAACGTATACCCATGGACTCGATGGTTATCTTGTAACCATTGAATAAACCAGCCAGGTTCGTCGGGATTTTCACCGGAAGCTAAATAATCCCCAATTAGCGATAATGTTTCTGCAGGAAAACCATAACAAGCGATGGATATGAGCGTACTCTTTGGTTCATCGGGTTTTTCCTGAAAATTAATGACCTCATCATCGGCAAGTTCGACCAAACCATACGATTTCGCACGCTCACGATCACCGACATCATATGCTGCTAACGCCGACCCTTGTTTGGTTTCGAAAAAATCGATAAAATCACTCAGATCAAAACTAATGACATTATCTCCTGCCACCACAATGAGATCTTCAGCAATACCTTCACGAGTAATCAATTGGTGGAGCGCACCGATAACCCCAAGTTTTTCGGCTTCTTCCGTCGTCTCCTCAACAGAGAGTGTTGGTTTTTCATATGGTGATTCTTTTAAGTGATTCTCAAATTTGTCCGCAAATCGTTCATTTGTACTGACAAATATTTCTGAAATCCTATCATCATTCTCTAGGCCTTCAAATATTCTATCGATGACTAATGTATCACCAATCGGAAGAAACATCTTCGGGCGATTTTTTGTTATCGGCCATAACCTCGTTGCATACCCACCTGCAAGCACAACTGCTTTCATACGTAGATTATCTTATTGTCAGGCAAAGTTATTTTCTTTTCCGACTATAGTCATTATGTGATGGGAACCCAAGAGCCAACCGTTCGAAAGAAAATAAAGAAGGCCCTGACATCTCGGCCATATGCCCCATCTACGCTTGCGGATGAATTTGGCATTTCCCTGCAAGCAGTTTTAAATCACATCGAACACATTAAGAGGTCACTCGATACAACAAATCAGCAACTCTTGGTTCGACCGCCCGAGTGTGAAAAATGTGGATTTAATGAGTTTGATGACTTACTGAACGTCCCATCACGGTGTCCAAACTGCAAAAGTGAAATGATCATCGAGCCCGTGTTTCAAATTGAAAAAACATCGTGACCGGCTACCTAGTCCCGATTCGTATATATCTGATTGTTGATCGCTAATCTCGTCGCTCTTTAGCTCGTTCGATCCATCGGCGAAGCCGCTTCTCTGATAATTCTGTTTGTTCTGCTAATTGGGAGGGATTTGCTTCAGCAAGTTCTTGTACTGTTTCGATATTTGCTTTTGCTTGCAGTGTTTCTCGATAGGATTCTCCAATTCCTTTGATAACATCTACATCTTCAACTGCGGTCGTGTTTGATTGCTTTACTGCTCGTTCTTGTTCGATGGACACAGTAACATTTTCCGGCGGTTCTCGTTGATCTTCAATTCCAAATTTTGATTTCAACCAGTGTAAGATATTCATCGTATTAGCCAGTAGTGGATGTTTCTTCAATATAATTACGCAGCGCCGCATTCATAACGTCGATCGGAGCTTCATATTCAGTCCAAATCTCAAATGATTTTGCGCCTTGATACAATAACATCCAGGCACCATCAATAGTTTTTGCGCCAGAGGCATTTGCATCCTCAATTAATTTTGTTTTTAGTGGTCTGTACACAATATCCATAACGGTCAACTCGGAATGTAACGCTTCAGGCGGAACTGGGGATTTGTTCTCTTCCATCCCAACACTTGTAGCATTAATCAAGATATCTACATTTTGACTTATTTCAGTAACATCTTCAAGTTTAATAGCTCTACTATTTAGTTCATCAGCGAGCCGTTTGCCACGTTTGAAGGTACGATTAGCAATGGTTATCGATGCATCTTCACGTTCTAACATATAGCAAATCGCCCGTGCTGCTCCACCTGCACCGATAACAAGAAATTGTTGTGAGGGTATTTCGACATCATGATAATATAAAGCATGTTTTGCGCCAATAGCATCTGTATTATATCCTGTTGGGGGTGAGGTTGCGAAATCGATCGTATTGACAGCGCCAATCTGCTCTGCAAGTTGATCCGCTTGGACATATTTTAAAACATCTTCTTTAAAGGGAATAGTAACGTTTAGTCCTTGGATCCCAAGCGCTTCAGCCCCCTGTATTGCTGACTCAAGTCGATTTGTGTTCACCTCAAAAATCGCATATGTAGCATCTAATTCCCGTTTGTCATACGCTGCTTCATGAAGCGTAGGTGAAAGGGAATGTTCTACTGGATTTCCAATGATGCCATAAATGTCCATTGTATCACTTAATGTCCTCCTGTCGCTTGGAAGCCGGGGATGAAGAAAACGTGATAGAGTACCACTAAAATGAAAAGAAGATAGAATAGCCCTCCGATAAGGAAGGGACGGGGACTCATCTCTCCCTCACCCACTTTTCTGGCTCGCAGATATAAAATTCCACCACTTATGATTGCGAGTATTGCCGAAAATCCATTTAGGAAGCCTTGGGTCCCCCACTGCAGTGATAAATCCCACGATGTAAACAATATACCAAGCGTGACAGGAAGTGTCCCTTGAAATGCCATCGCTCCCGATATATTTCCAAGAGCAAGTGTATCTTTATCTCTGGAAATCCATAATACACTATTGAACTTTTCGGGTAGTTCCGTCGCTAGTGGCGCGACAAGTAAGGCTATAATAGCGGGTGGTGTATGAAGGACTTGAATAGAAATATATTTAATTTCACTGACAAATAGGTGAGCTCCGCCAATAATCACGGATAACGCAAACAATGTCTGGATCGCAACTAAAATCAGTCCAGGATCTGCAGCATGATCGCCTTCACCGATTCCCGGTATTGGCCCGATACCATGTTCAACTAAATGACCCAAATGTAGATGGTCGATATCTTCACTTCCCATGAGTTCACCACTCGTAAGGGTCTGGTAAAGGTACAGGAGATATAATCCTACGAGGCTCAAGCCAATCAATATCGAGATTGTATCGCTGCGGATTAGTGCTGCGCCAAATGCAAGGGAATATCCGACCAAGAAAAACGATAAATCTCGTTTCGTTGATTCAGTATTAAAATGGAAATTTCGATCAAACGTTCGTCGATCGGCGAAAAAGATCACGCTAACCCCAATCAGAAACATCGCAATAGTACTCAGCATGAACGGAGCTCCAAGAATGGCACCTACACCAACACTTTCCGCTTGGGCCCCACCTTGAATAATAGCCATAACCGGAATTATCGTCTCCGGTAAGGCAGTGCCCACAGCGGCAAGAATGCTTCCAGTTGCACTTTCTGAAACTTCTAAACGGTGGCCAAGCCATTCGATTCCGTTGGTAAATATTTCGGCTCCGATGAGAAGAACAGCAAACGAAATCAATAGCAAGACTGTGTTTCCCCAAGGTTTCGGAAGACCGAGTGCACCCAACAAACTCATTGCAAACATATCAAACGCTAATAATCTGACTTAGTTAAGCTATTTCATATGAGTATCATCCATAGATGGGAAAGAATGAACGCTATACACCTTCATGAGGCGATCCCTATATTCTAAAGGAAACGAAGTGCGGGCCCCTCCCACCGTGATCCGACTACTTCATCAAAGGGGATGATTTTTCAATTGGAATCTATTCGTGTTAAATGTGATTGGAATCGTTGTTAGCAAAGAGGATACCGCTTCCCAACTCATTGGCGAAAACCTCCGCGACCTCCGGGATTGGGATACCTATACGGATGAATCCCTACAGTCGGGCCATGGAGATGAAGTATACCAATGTGATGGTTTTGAGATGCGAATATTCGATGATTTACATCTCTCTCTTTCGGATGTTAGTTCCCTTTTTAACTCACCTGATTTGATTATTTTTGCTTCTCGTCATGCCGGTGATACAGGACCATTATTAACCACTCATTTTACAGGAAATTTCGGATCCGCAGATTATGGGGGGGATCCTACTGAGTTAGCAATAGCAGCCCCCTATGCACAACGGAGAATCTATCATGCTCTCCGAAAAAACGCACCACCGGCATATGATGTTGGAATTGAATGCACCCACCACGGTCCAACAAATGTTGGCTCTCCATCGTTGTTCGTTGAAATCGGTAGTGACGCTGAACAATGGCAAGATACATCAGCCGCAAAGGCCGTCGCTCAATCGATATTGGCAGTAGAAGGTATCAATGTACAATCGAATAAACAAATCGTTTGGTTTGGAGGAGGGCATTATGCCTCACGCCCAGAGAAAATTATCAAGGAGACTGATTGGTCAGTCGGACATATTGCGGCTGATTGGTCTCTCACATCGCTTGGATCACCCCAAGATCATACCGATGTTATCCAACAAGTATTCGAAAAATCAGACGCTACGAAAGCAGTAATCGAAGGTGATCATACCTCATTGTCAGAAGTAATCTCCCAGCTTGGATATCAGGTTACATCTGAGACGTGGATTCGGGAAACAGATGGTGTTGCTTTATCGCTGGTTGCCCAATTGGAGAGGC
>JBDGRB010000060.1:0-10145 GCA_042218485.1 Halobacteriaceae archaeon
GGAATTTCTGGTTGGTGGCGTGGAGGTCGCTCTTGCGGTCGTCGGGCACGTCGAGACGGACGCGAACCGTTCGAGTTACCTCCCACGCCATCTACGTCACAGTACCGTATATTCTTTATTAATAATTTTGAATAGCATGGGAGAGTCGGCAGTGCTGTGTTCGGTGGTTCGTGTCGTGTGGTTTACGCGCTTCCTCCCACGGCTAAAGCCGTGGGCTTCCGCGCTACTACCGCTGTGAACCACTAATAGGAAAAACTTTCTTTTATTGATATATTTTATAATTTAAATTATTTACAAAAGAATTAAATGGATTAGTTGAGTGGCATATAGTATATAAATGGTCGAGGAGTTGAATTGCTCGGACCAGTTGTCTGATGAACTCCAAACCCTCAAACGAACGGGTGCAAATCTATTAGTTGTCTCTGCCGAGCCTGAGGAAAAACAAATCTGTTCGCAATTACTTGGCGCTAAGGAGCGAACACGTCGCTGTTTATTTGTCCCAACAACAGTCGGAGTGAATGACATCCTTGACCGATACCGCAATCAACAGCAAACAAAGGAATTCTTTGGCATAATTAACATAAATACGAATTCATCTTTGCGAGTCTCATCAGATCCAGAAAACGACATGCTGAATATGTCATTTCCAAGTGCTGAGATCGATTCTGATCAACCTTGGTATACTGAAATACAGGAGATGACAGATCTCCCCGCTATCACCGAAGCAGTACAGACACATTTGGAACATTTCCAACAACAAAAACCGAATTCAAGCGAGGTCAGGTTTTGTTTAGAATCGATTGATCCCTATGTGGATGCTTTAGAGGAGGAGGCACTTTTTCGATTTCTCCTCTTACTCACCGCAAGTATCAGAAATATAAATGGCATCGGTCATCATCATGTGTCAACAGCAGTACCATATCAAACTCGCAAGCTAATCCAACCGCTATACGATGCTACAATTGAGGTCAAAAGAGAGACCGGTCATCTTCGACAACGATGGCGACTTCACGATGCCGGTATCGAAACCCACTGGATGCCTGTCGAAGGGTAATATATCAATCCGAGGCGGTCTGAGTCCGAAGAGAATGAATCCACAAATCGTCAAATAACGAATCCTGTTCGAGAGTAACTTTCCCCCGATGTGATAAAAACAAAACCGCAAGATATGTCGTGACCGGCGTTTCACTCACAGTAGCTATTTCTTGAAAGAGGACTGCTTCTCTCCCTTGATCATAATGGTCTTGTAATGCAGATTGTACCTGATTGATCGTTTCTTCAATATCTTCAGAATGAGCGGTTCCTGTTACCTCTTCGACGGTCGGTTCGTTTGTTTGCCGGCTAATATCGTCTGAATGATAATGAACTTCTTGAACACCGCGCCGAAATCCTGTTGGTGAATCGGAAGTATTGTAACTTCTGGACTCCTTCCACCGTGATTTTCGTTCGGCTTCTCGTAATTCTCGAATAAGTTCATCTAATGTTTCTGGAGTTCCACGTGCTGATTTACGGTCCAGTCGCCGATCAATTTCATTTTCCAGCGCATCGATTGGATCACCATTATATGCCCCAGGTTGGGATTGAGTGAGTTCCAGTGGTTCTGGCTCAGTTTCAGCAGTCTCATCGGTATCATCGTCCGTCGAGGAAACAAGCGCATCGCTTTTCATGCGAAGGAGTACACTCGCATAAAATAAGGCTCGGCCAGACGAACGGAGATCTTGCTCATCGAGATGATTCAAAAATTGTTCGGTCACTTCAACAATATCAATATCCCACGGATTTATCTTTCCTTCCTCCGCCATTTGGACGAGAAGCTCGACGGGTTCTATTTTATGGTCTTCGGAATCTGATTTTGTGTCAATCATCTGCTATTACCTCTTCCCCGGAGAGATTAATACCAGTCACTGCACTGACATTATCATCCTGCATTGTGACGCCAATTGCTCGTTCGGAGCGCTCAAGCATTGCCGACCGATGAGAGACAACGATAAACTGGGCATCGTCAGCAAGTTCATCAAGGAGTTCGCCGACACGATTTGCATTTGCGGCATCCAAAAATGCATCGACTTCATCAAGCGCATAAAATGGTGCAGGATTATGGCGCTGTATGGCAAATATGAATGCTAGCGCAGTGAGTGATTTTTCTCCACCAGACATCGCCTCAAGTCGCTGTATCGGTTTATCGCCTGGCTGCGCTTTCATCGTTAATCCTCCTTCAAACGGATCTTCTGGATTCTCTAAATGTAATTCACCTGATCCATCTGATAAACGCTCGAAAATGCGCTGGAAATGAGAGTCAATAGCATTATAAGCTTCTAAAAATGCGTCCTTCTTTTGTTGTTCATATGATTCGATTCGTTCCTGTATTTCATCACGTTCTGCTTCGAGCGTTTCCTTCCGCTCTTTCAGATCATCTAATTCTGATTTGACCCGTTCATATTCATCGATAGCTAACATATTCACCGGCTCTAATTCATCCATTTTGTCCTCTATTGATTCGATTTTGGCTTCGACCTCATCGAGATCTGGAATTTCATCCATTGAAACATCCCCCACTTCTTCCTCAAGACGATCAATTTCCGTTGTGAGAGTATCAGCTGTTTCTTGTAACGATTCCAACTTGCCTTGGACCTTATCCACCTCTTTTTGTTTTTCTTCGGCCGCTTGTTTTGCTTTTTGAAGTTCCTTTTTTAAGTTCGATCGAGATTCCTTTAAATCAGCCAATTCTTCTTCTAACTCATCAACTTTCTCTCGTTTTGCCTCAAGCTTTGTTTTCGCCTCAGCAATTTTTTCCTGGAGTTCATCAATTTCATTCTCGTGTTTGACCTTTCGGTCCTTTGCCGTGTCTATTTCCTCATGGAGCTCTTCGATGGTTTCCTCAGCATATTCACGTTCTAACTGAAGACTGTTTAATTTATTATCCAGATCATTCATCGACTCCTGTAGCGTCGTTATTTCCTCTTCGATTTCTTCTTTTTGGGCTGTTAAATCAGGAATTTTGGAGTCTGCTAGTTGCTGTTCTATGGATGCAATATTATTTTCTATTTCCTGGATGGTTTCATTCTGCGAGCTGATCGCTTCCTCAAGTTCCTGCATTTCTTCATCAACTTCCTCACGTTCCGTTTTCAAATCTGCAAGTTTTGATTCCAGTGAGTCAACGTTCGATTTGGTCTCAGTCAATTCCGATTCAGTTTGCTCAATATCTTTTTTTACTGTATTTACTCGCTCGTCAGCTTCAGTTCGTTTTTCACGGGCATCATCAATCCGATCATTTAAGTCGCTGATTTCATCTCGTAAATTTTGGCGTTTTTCTTCAAGCTCCGTAATGCGCTCAGCAACTTGTTCGAGTTTTCCTTTGCTATGAGTGAAGGAATATCTGGATCCCGATTTACTGCCGCCAGTCATTGCGCCACTTTTTTCAACTAATTCTCCTGACAGGGTTACGAGCCGATAATCACCCATTAATCCTCGAGCTGTATCTAGATTATTTACAACTAATGTATCGCCAAGAACGTATGAAAAAACAGGTTCATATTGGTCCTCAAAGTCGACTAAATTAATTGCATAGTCGATAACGCCGTCGTGGTTCGGGACTGATGAAAGTGATTGTGACGACATCTCTGTTAATGGGAGAAATGTCGCCCGACCAGCATTCCGTTCCTTTAAATATTCTATACAGTTTTGGCCAACAGTATCATCAGCTACAACGACATGGGCCATCCGTCCTCCAGCTGCAGTTTCACAGGCAGTTGCGTACTTTTCATCAACACTACCCAGTTGTGCTATTGCTCCATGAACGCCATCGATATCAGCATTCAATATTGTCGTGACAGCGCGGCCAAATGAGGAATCACCACTCTCTGCTGCATTGGCTTCTAATTGAGCATATTCATCGCGAGCAGCCTGGAGATCGTCTTCTATCGATTGAAGTTTCTCTTGGCGTTCAGTTCGCTTTTGTTTGAGATCTGCAATTACTTCCTCTATATTTTCTTTATTTTCTTTTGCTTTTGCAAGTTCATCTTCTAAATCTGTGAGTTTAGCTTGGAGGTCTGGAATTCGATCGCGAGCTGTATCGAGGTCCGATTGTGTTTCTTCGATTTCGTCTGACCGTCGACGTGCTTCGTCCAATAATCGATCCTGTTCACGCTGGAGATCATTGCGTTTTTCTTTTGCTTCTTCCAACGCTGACTTTTTTGATTCTAATTTTGTTTTTAATTCCTCATATTCATCATCAACTTCTTCGATTTCGTTTTCAAGTTCTTGAACCTGCCTGCGTTTGTCCTGGATTTCCTGTTTAATGGAGGCTTTCTCGATTTTGATTTCTTTGATATCCGATTCGAGTTCTTCAATCTCCTCTTTCTTTCGATCAATCTTGACAAAGGCTTCACGGCGTTTGTTCTCTGCTTCTTCGATTTGTTCTTCAGCCGTTTCGATTTTGTCTTTATAGCGGGAAATTTCCCCTTTGATTTCTTCAATTTCACTTTTAATCGTCAGTTGTTCATCTTCTCCTTTTCGCTCGATTTCACGATTTAATTCATCCAGATTTTCGGATAGACGATCGACTTTCCCCCGTTTTTCATCCAATTCAGATTTGAGTTGTGATAACGTCTCTTGAGTAGATTCTATCTGCGACCGAGTTTCAGCTAACTTCGTCCGTTTTTTATCTAACTCCGCTGCATCGATATAACTGCTATATTCTTGCTTTTCTTCTTTCAGCTCTTGGTATTTTATAGCAGTTTCGCGTTCTCCCTCCAATTCTTGGACGCGATTTTGTTTTTCATCAATGCGAAGATCGGCTTCATTAATTCGTTCATCCACGACGTCTAATTCCTCATATGCTTCTTCTTTTTTCTTGTCGAATTCCGCCACACCGGCGATTTCATCAATTATTTCACGCCGTTCATGAGCAGTCATCTTAATGATTCCAGTCACATCACCTTGCATAACGACATTATATCCCTCTGGCGTGACGCCTGCTTGGGAAATTAAGTCTTGAATATCTGATAGATTAACTGATCGGCCATTGATATAATAATATGAATAATAGTTGTCATCTGTTCGCTTAACTCTCCGTTTAATTTCAATTTTATCGATATCCCCAATTTTTTCGGATCCAGCTGCATTGATTATTTGAGATCGCTCAAATGTCCGATCAGTATTATCTAATATTACCGTTACACTCGCTTCATCGGGCCCAGAAATGGCATTTGAGTCATTATGGCTTGGATTATATATCAGATCAGTTAATTTTTCAGCTCGCATTCCATGGGATCGAGCCAATCCTAAAGCAAATAATATAGCGTCGATGATGTTACTCTTACCCGCACCATTCGGACCGCTTATCGTCGTAAAATCTTCATAAAATGGTATACGCGTGGTTTGTCCAAAGCTTTTGAAATTTTCTAATACGATTTCATCAATATGCATGACAGGACATAGCCGGCTTTTCAGGCGACAATGATATCATCATTATCGGGTGCCGTCTCGTCTGAATCCTGGTCATCCACGTCCTTAGATGCTTCGTCTTCACTCGAATCATCGCTGGTCTCGACAGTTGCGGGTTCGGTACTACTAGATTGACGAATCTGTTCATGTAGATCGACGATTTCTTCGGTTAGACCTTGAACTGTCGATTCAAGTTCATCAACTCGGGATTTCAACTCTTCTACTTGATCAGATTCCTGTGACATAGATTAATTGGATGTCTCCTAATACATAAGCTTGCGTAAGCCAATCGTCAGACACTACCGGTTTGATTGAGTTATCATCACTGCCAACCGAATCAAATTTTTGACCCCATTGCAAAATTGTGTTCGTTAACCTTTAGCAAAACAGGATAATATTATATATTAATGACTGCTCAGGCCGCAACTGCTGATTTGGAAGTGGTAATTGGTCTTGAAGTCCACGTTCAGCTTGAAACTGACACTAAAATCTTTTGTAGTTGTTCAACTGAACCCACAGATGAACCAAATACGACAGTTTGCCCGACGTGTCTTGGATTACCTGGCGCATTGCCTGTCGTCAATGAAGCCGCAGTTAAAGCGGCAGTAAAGTTAGGCAAGGCCCTTGATGCATCAATTCCTGAACGAACCAGATTCCATCGGAAAAATTATTTCTATCCTGATTTACCAAAAGGATTCCAAATAACCCAATATGATGCACCGATTTGCCAGAATGGTCACCTAACTATCACAACCGGAGATGACCGCAAGACGATCGGCATTGAACGTGCTCACCTAGAAGAAGATCCTGGGAGTCTCCAGCATGTGGGTGGGGGAATCGAATCAGCTGAGTATACGCTTATCGATTATAACCGTGCTGGTACGCCATTAATGGAAATTGTAACACAACCCGACCTACACAGTCCTAGCGAAGTTCGTTCGTTCCTCGCAAAATTGGAAGAAGTGCTTGAATATCTCGGAATATTTGATAGCCAACGAGATGGCTCACTTCGTGTGGACGCTAACATTTCTCTTGTCGAAACCGATTCAATCGAGGCAATCGATAAAGAAACCCTCGAAAAGGCTAATCGAACTGAGGTCAAAAATATCTCAAGTCATAAAGGAGCCGAAAAAGCACTTGCATACGAAATTACGCGCCAACGGAACGCAATAAAGCGCGGCAAAGAAGTTGAACAAGAAACAAGACACTGGGATGAAGCACGAGGAATTACTGTTTCTATTCGGTCAAAAGAAGAAGAAAAAGATTATCGATATTTCCCGGAAGCCGATCTCCCTCCACTTGAGGTGGCCGATTGGAAAAATGAAATTACGATTCCAGAATTACCCGAAGCCCGACGGAATCGATTCCAGTCTGAATATAATCTCTCAGGAGAAGCGGCTGATAAACTCACCTCAACCAAACAGGTCGCAGATTTTTATGAAGATATCGTAGCTGAATTCGAACCGGATTTAGCTGCCACGTGGGTAGCAGATAATCTGCTAGGTGAACTAAATTATCGGGATATGTCAATTCAGGATGTTGATCACCGATTGGACGAGTTCAAACGGTTAATCGAATTAGTTGATAATGACGAAATTACGGTAAAAAACGCAGAAGAAGTAGTCCTGAGAAAAATGTTGGACACAGGTAAGGATCCAGATACAATTATTGAAGAGGAGGAGTTAGGCAAAACTGATCTCAGCACCGTTGAACAAGCGGTTCAAGATGCAATTGATGAAAACCCCGGCGCTGTAGAAGATTATCATAGTGGCGAATCGGATGCTCTAAATTATCTTGTCGGTCAAGTCATGCAAAAAACAGGTGGGAGTGCCGATCCCTCAAGTGTGAATCAATTGTTACGAGAGCAACTAGAATGATCTGATGGTCTTGTCGAATCGCCGATTTGAATTGGTACAGTTCTCACCCGTTCGGGGGCAATATAATGCGGGAATATAAAATTTATGGGTTTTGAGTCGGGCGATTATGGGGCGAAACCTTTACAAGACATTTAGCACCTACTGATACCAAAGAGCCATAATTGGCTAAGATCGCTCCGTGGATTTCATCATAACAGAAAAAGATAGTGTTGCTGAACGAATTGCACATATTCTCAGCACAGGCGAACCGGTTACTGAAAATACGAGTGGAGTCAATATCTACAAATGGGATGATACCCAATGTATCGGATTAGCAGGGCATATCGTCGGCGTCGACTTTCCTGAGGAATATAATAATTGGCATCAAGTCGATCCCTCGGAATTGGTCCATGCAGACGTAGTCACAAAACCGACAAAAGAGGACATTGTCAAAACGCTTAAGAATCGTGCTAAACAGGCAGATCGTATAATTATTGCAACTGATTACGATCGTGAGGGTGAATTGATTGGAAAAGAAACACTGGATCTCATTCGATCAGTCAATCAGAACGCGCCGGTCGAACGGGTTCGGTTTTCATCAGTAACGGAATCTGAAGTGACTGAAGCCTTCGCCAATCCTGACACCTTAGATGAAGATTTAGCCGAAGCCGGAGAGGCTCGACAAATTATCGATCTGTTATGGGGAGCTGCTCTGACACGGTTTTTGTCATTATCATCTGGTCAAACAGGCGAGGATTTCATTAGTGTTGGACGGGTGCAATCGCCAACGCTAAAATTAATTGTCGATAAAGAACGGGAAATTGAAGAATTTGAGCCCGAAGAGTATTGGGAAATCTTCGCAACTGTCTCGAATGATGAGTCATTTTCATCGCAATATTTCTACCTTGACGATGACAACAATGAAGCCGAACGAATTTGGGAGGAAGAAACAGCCTCCTCTGTATATGACACGCTAAATCAGACGAATGTTGGGACTGTATCCAATGTTTCGAAATATAAACGCCAAGACTCACCGCCGATCCCATTTAATACAACAGAATATATCCGCGCCGCGGGAGCCATTGGGTATTCCGCAAACAAAGCTATGGATATTGCTGAAGATCTGTATACTGAAGGATATATAACGTATCCCCGAACGGATAATACAGTCTATCCCCAAGATATAGATCTTCAAGAATTACTCACAGCATTTATCGAACAAAGTCCATTTACAGATGCAGCAAAACAGGTACAAAGCGAGTCGTTATCACCCACGAAAGGGGATCAACAAACGACTGATCACCCACCAATCCACCCGACGTTGGACATCGCACATAAGTCTGATCTTACAAATCAAGAATGGGAAATTTATACACTAATTGCAAGGCGTTTCTTTGCAACGCTTGCTGACTCCGCACTGTGGCAACATCTCAAGGTTATAATTACTGCCAATGACAATAAATTGAAAGCAAATGGAAAACGATTACTTCAACCAGGATATCATGAAGTGTATCCATATTTTGCCACAGATGAAAATTACGTCCCCCCAGTTGAAGAGGGCGAAACCATAACGATCGATGATGTTACTATCGAACAGAAGGAGACTCAGCCACCACAAAGATATGGTCAATCCAAGTTGATCGAAGAAATGGAATCGCGGGGGCTTGGAACAAAAGCGACACGACATAATACCATTGATAAATTGTATGAACGGGGATATATCGAAGGAAACCCCCCAAAACCAACCCAACTTGCGAAGGCCGTCGTCGAAGCAGCTGAAGAATATGCTGATTTGATTGTTGATGAAGAGATGACAAGTCAATTAGAAGCTGACATGACAGCCATTGCAGAAGGTGAAAAAGATTTAGACGAGGTAACCACGGAATCCAGGGAAATTTTAGAAGACATTTTCGAGTCATTAGATGAATCAAAACAAGAAATCGGTGATCATCTCCGTGCATCCCTCAAAGCAGATAAAACAATCGGACCATGTCCAGATTGTGGATCAGACTTACTACTTCGGAACAGTCAACAGGGTTCATATTTTGTCGGTTGTGATGGATATCCCGACTGTACATACACACTTCCCTTACCAAATACCGGTAAACCAATCGTTCTTGATACAATCTGTGAGACCCACGATTTACACGAAGTGAAAATGTTAGCTGGACAAAATACGTTTGTCCATGGTTGTCCCCGTTGTCAGGCAGAAAAAGCCGAAGAAACCGATGATCGCATCATCGGTGACTGTCCCGCCTGTGATTCCGGTGAACTTGCCATCAAACGGCTTGAAAGTGGATCACGATTGGTCGGGTGTACAACCTATCCGGAGTGTGATTATACATTGCCATTACCACGGCGAGGGGAGATTGAGATCCGTGATAGTTACTGTGATGAACATGATTTGCCGGAATTGGCAGTACATACGAATAACGATGACCCATGGGAATTAGGCTGTCCAATCTGCAATTATCAAGAGTATAAAGGTCAAACAACGGACAGTGATATTAAATCAATCAAAGGAATAGGCCCGAAAACGGCGGAAAAACTTGATTCCGTCGGGATTTCAACGAAATCGGAATTGCAAAACGCTGATCCCCAAGAAGTTGCCGAGGAAATATCCGGTATTAGTGCTGATCGGCTTGAAGATTGGCAGGCTAAAGCAAATTGATCTTCCGTTACGATTAGTAAATGACCATATTTTTGGCCATGAATCCTTCCGTTATAAGGAAATTTGTTATCGGGTAAAATTAATTGAATAGACGATGAACTTTCAGTGACCTGGCTTGTTGACCTCCTCCCACGACTGAAGTCGTGGGACTCCTCCGTGGGGAATCCGGCCTG